>JANOTH010000333.1:0-4243 GCA_031416275.1 Ferruginibacter sp.
TACTATGATTGATAATAATCCAGCAATTGAAAATGCTGCTGATTACCTTAAACATCCTTACGCAAACATTAAAGCAAATGCTTATGATATGGTGCTAAACGGTAACGAAATTGGTGGTGGCAGTATTCGTATTTTTCAAAAAGAGTTACAGCAAAAAATGTTTGCAGCGCTTGGTATGAGTGAAGAAGAACAGCAACATAAATTTGGGTTTTTATTAGGAGCTTTTGAATATGGTGCACCACCGCATGGTGGCATTGCTTTTGGGTTTGACAGGCTTTGTTCCATTTTAGGCGGTAGTGAAAGCATCAGGGATTTTATTGCATTCCCTAAGAATAACAGTGGTAGAGATGTGATGATAGATGCACCTAGTACGATTGATGATAAACAGTTTGAGGAGTTGCAGATAAGGTTGGATTTGAAATAGGATTTTAATAATACTTTATGAAAAAATATTTTTTATTTGTAGTAATAACGCTGGTATTATCCTCTTGCCAAAAAAATATTTCTGATGGGTCAAATGCAATTACACCAGCTACAGAAATAGCTGCCAGCACAACACTTAATGTTTCTTACGGTACCGATGCTTTACAAAAAATGGACATTTACCTTCCTGCAGCAAGGAATAATTCAACAACAAAATCGTTGATTGTTATTCACCCTGGAGCATGGTCAACTTTAGACAAAACAACACCCGAATGGGCAGCATTTGTAGATTCGTTAAAAAAGCGTTTACCAAACTATGCCATTTTTAATGTTAATCATAGGCTTGCATCTTTTACCGGCAATGTTTTTCCAACGCAGGAAAATGATATAAAAGCTGCAGTAGATTTTATTTTTACAAAGAGATTAGAATACAACATTGCTGACAAATTTGTACTGCTAGGCGCAAGTTCAGGCGCACACCTTGCACTATTGCAGGGGTACAAATATTCTACGCCTAAAGCAAAAGCTATTGTCGATTTATTTGGTCCAACGGACATGGTACAACTATACTCAGACCCTGCACCCGCATCTCCTGCGGGCGGTATTGCATTTTTAATGAGCGGTACTCCTGCAACAAACCCCGCCTTGTACCAATCATCAAGTCCAATAAATTTTGTAGATGTTTCATCCCCACCAACAATCATTTTTCATGGTGGCATTTCAGATACATTGGTGAAAACTGTTCAATCTACAAACCTTCAAGCAAGGCTTTTACAAAGAGGCGTTGTTAACCAATATGTTTTTTATCCTAATGAAGGGCATGGCTGGATAGGTGCAAACCTTATAGACACCCTCAATAAAATCGTAGCTTTTTTAAATGCAAACGTTCTGTAAAAAAATAAGTAAACTCATTTTTGTTTGTGTGCTCATTTTTTGCGCAGCGCAAAAACCTTCTGCCCAAAACAAATCCAATTACTTTAAAGATGCGCTCAAAGAAAACAGGGAAAAGTTTTACAAGAAAATTGTATCGGGTATAAATAAAAATTTAAGTCTTCCTTTTACAACAGAAAACGAAGATCAACTCAGCAGTGCTTTTTACAGCATTGGTTTGGTAAAATATAAAAGTGCATTTGTTGATAATAAAATAGATACGGCCGTAAAAACTATACTTTATAGAAGCATCGATTATCAGAAAGCTTTAGTAAATTTAATAAATAGCGATTATCCTAAAAAATATGAAGCGAACATTTTTGCCCTTTTTAAAAATACTACAGATGCGAAACTAATGGCAATGGCAGCAAATTATATATTGCCAACAGCAACTCCCCTGCAGCTAAAAACAATGCAACTGCAAACTACTTCACAACTTGCTCAAAGCAATGATAACGCAATACTATATGAACTTAATGAGCAGTTAAAGAATCACAATAAAAATATTGTAACTCCTTCTATTAAAACTTTTTTTACAAAAAATTATTTACCGGGTCAGGTATTGGTATTTAGTTTTCAGCGAAAAGATAGAAACTATCCCGGCCTTGTAATAGTAAGAGATACAACAGGAAATTTTATAAAAAATGAAGAGAGTAATTATTTTTCCGTTGGGCAACTCGCCCGTAGCGCAAGCAATATGCCTGGTTATATAACCAATGGCAACACCCCACAAGGCTTTTTTAAAATGAATGGTTTCGATACATCCAATAGTTTTTTTATTGGCCCAACAACAAATATCCAACTATCAATGCCGCACGAGTACCATCCTTTTGTGGTAGATAATAAATTGATTGATACAACTTGGTCGCTTCAGCAATACAAAGATTTGTTGCCAACTAATTTTAAAAATTATCATCCTATTTATGGCACTTTTTACGCAGGCAAAGCCGGTCGTACAGAAATAATTGCGCACGGCACTACTATCGATACAAGTTTTTATACTAACCAATCGTATGCACCATATACGCCCTCTGCAGGTTGCCTTTGCACAAAAGAAATATGGAATAACAAAACAGGATTATTGCAAACAAGCGATCAATTGCTACTTACCCAAGCTATTAAAAAAGCCGGCGGACCTTATGGTTATCTTATAGTGGTTGAGCTTGATGACAAAAAAAGAGCAGTTACCCTTTCAGATATAATAGCTTTCTTAGAGTAATGTAGAAGCATCTGCAATTGAATTATTTTAAGCATTAGTGTCCGGCTATTCACTGTACCTACTTCGCCTCTCGCGAATACGGTGCCGCTTCTATCCGGGCTACCCTCAACAGTAAAACTTTTTTGAACTTTTATTAACTGCATTAATAGGCTAAAAAATATTTTTATTTATTGGCCATCTTCTAAAAACAGAAGTCAAAAAAATTCAAAGCGGTAAAATGTAATAAGCAATATTTAAAATTACTTAATAACTCATCTTGCCCGTTTTTGCAAGTCCTTAATTGTCAGGTAGTAAAAAGTCAAGATTAAAGACTTAAAATGCAATAATCTCAATTTAGTTCCCTAATTTCCACTACCAAAAAACATAAATTATGAAAATTCTAGCGTCGTCTATTATTTTAGTATTTAGCCTTTTAATAAGTAGTAATATCTGCGCTCAAAAAAAGGCTATTATAGATACTGTAAAACCTAAGAATAATGACAACAGTCAGGCAGGTACTTTTAGTGGTTTAAGATTTAGAAATATTGGTCCAGCATTGGTATCAGGTAGAATTGTAGACCTTGCCGTGAACCCAAAAAATATTTCTGAATACTATATTGCAACCGCAAATTCAGGTATATGGAAGACGAATAATTCAGGCAATACTTTTATACCGCTGTTTGATAACGAAGCTTCCTTTTCAATGGGCTGCGTAACCATCGATCCTACAAATACAAACACAGTTTGGGCAGGTAGTGGCGAAAATAATAACCAGCGTGTAGTCGGCTACGGGGATGGTGTTTACAAAAGTGAAGATGCCGGAAAGAGTTGGAAAAACATGGGTTTAAAAACATCTGAGCATATTGGCAAAATAGCAATTGACCCGTCAAATAGCGATATCGTTTATGTGGCAGCATATGGTCCACTTTGGAGCAGCGGTGGGGAAAGAGGTATTTATAGAACAACCGATGGAGGAAAAAATTGGAAGCAAGTTTTATCTGTAAGTGAGCATACAGGTTTTAATGAAGTAATGGTTGATCCAAGAAATCCAAATACGGTATATGCCGCAGCACACCAGCGTCAGCGAAAAGTATTTATGTATGTTGGTGGCGGCCCTGAAAGCGCCATGTACAAAAGCACAGATGGTGGAGCCACCTGGAATAAAATGATGAAGGGTATCCCTTCTGATGTGAATTTGGGAAGATTTGGAATGGCTATGAGTCCCGTAAATCCTGACTATTTATATGCAATTGTAGAAACTACGGATAAAGCAAAAGGAGGCCTTTTTGCATCAACAGACCGGGGAGCAAGCTGGGAAAAAAGAGGACCGTTTTACAACAGCGGAAATTATTATCAGGAAATTTTTTGCGATCCAAAAGACATAAACAAAATTTATGCGATGGATGTGTCTTCAAAAGTGAGTGAAGATGGCGGAAGAACATTTAAAAATTTAGGTGAGAAAAATAAGCATGTAGATAACCATGTAATTTGGGTTAATCCATCAAATACGCAACACATGATTGAAGGTTGCGATGGTGGTTTATACGAAACGTACGATGGCGCCCAAAACTGGATTTTTAAAGCCAACCTGCCTATTACGCAGTTCTACAAAGTATCACTTGATAACAGTTTTCCTTTTTACAATGTATATGGCGGTACACAGGATAATTTTAGTTTAGGAGGGCCAAGCCG
>JANOTH010000334.1:0-7846 GCA_031416275.1 Ferruginibacter sp.
ACTTAACAATAAGAACGGAACATTTTCAGACATTGCAAATTACAGTGGCGTATCTGCAACCGACTGGAGCTGGGGAGCAGTTTTTTTTGATGCAGACAATGATGGTTTTAATGATCTGTATGTTTGCAACGGCGTTAACCGTGATGTAACAAATTTAGATTTCATGGATTTTTTTGCTAACGAGGTGATGCAAAAAATGATTCTCACCGGTAAAAAAGAAGGGGTGGATGAAGTGCTGAAAAACATTCCGGAGAATGAGAAAAAAAATAAAGTATATCGCAACAAAGGAAACCTACAATTTGAAGATGCAGGGGATAAGTGGGGCTTTTCCCAAACATCCTTCAGCAACGGCACTGCTTACGGCGATCTTGATAATGATGGTGATCTTGATTTGATTGTGAACAACATCAACGGGCCGGTATTTGTTTATAAAAACAACAGCAGAGAAATAAATAAAAATCATTTTATAGCTGTAAAGCTTACCGGCAATCCCAACAATACTTTTGCCATAGGCAGTAAAATAGATGTGTATGTTGGAAATGAAATTTTGAGCAGAGATATTATTCCCAGCCGAGGCTTTCAATCGTCTGTAGATTACAAACAGGTAATTGGTTTAGGAGAAAGAAAGAAAATAGATTCTCTAAAAATCACATGGCCCGATAGAAAAGTATCTTCTTTTTATAATCCGGTAGTAGATACCCTTTTCTCATTCAGTCAAGCTTTATGTGTTGAAAGTGCTGAGAATATATTCTTTCCGGAAACTACAGCCACATTGTTTACCATGCTCCCCGGTAATTTTGAAAAACATGTAGATGATGATAACGTAGATTTTTACTATGAAAGAAATATTCCTGAAATGCTTTCCCGTGAGGGACCTAAAACAGCTGTAGCAGATATTAACGGTGATGGCTTGGATGATTTGTATGTAGGCGGTACACAGCAAAACCCAGGGCAAATCTATATTCAAAAAACAGATGGAGTATTTATAAAAAAAGAACAGGCGGGCTTTAAACAATTTTTAGATTTTGAAGACAACGCTGTTTTGTTTTTTGATGCAGATCATGATAGCGATATGGATCTTTTCATTGGTTCGGGCGGTAATAAAAGCCAGCCGGGAAGCAGGGAGTTGCAAAACCGTTTATTTAAAAATGATGGCAAAGGAAATTTTGTAATTGATGTAGCGGCCTTTGAAAATAACGATATGAATATTGGTGCTGTGGCAGCATATGATTTTAATAACGATGGGTTTGAAGATATTTTTGTAGGTGGAAGAAATGTACCGAGGCAGTATGGATTGTCTCCACAGAGTTATATATATGTAAATGATGGGAAAGGACATTTTAAAGACATGGCGGCTGAAAAGAATGCTGACATTTCTCGCCTTGGCATGGTTACAGGAGCTGTGTGGGCAGATGTAGCAGGCGATGCTAAAAAAGAATTGATAGTAACAGGAGAGTGGATGGCACCCCATATTTATTCATTTACAGGAGATCATTTTATAGAAAACAAAAACGTTCTCAATTCATTATTTGGTTTATGGCAAACTGTGGCCGCTGCCGATCTTAATGGCGATGGCAAACAGGACCTTATTTTTGGAAACGTAGGAGAAAATTTTTACCTCCAGCCTAATCCGGCAAAGCCCGTGAAACTTTGGATAGGCGACTTCAATCAAAATAGTACTACAGACAAAATAATTACTTACACTATTGATGGTACAGATAAACCTGTATTTCTAAAGAAGGAATTGACAGATCAATTTCCCGGGCTTAAAAAACAAAACCTAAAACACGCAGATTATGCAACAAAAACAATTCAGCAATTATTTAAAAAAGAATTGTTAGATAAAGCTTTAGTAAAATCTTTCAATTACAGTAGCTCAATCATTGCGTTAAATAATGGCAAGAACAACTTTATAATTCAGGAATTGCCCTTGCGGCTTCAACTGTCTTCTGTAAATGCGATACAGTTGTCAGATATAAACAATGATGGCAGACCGGATATTATTGCTGGTGGAAATAATTTTAATTATCCGCCACAGTTTGGTAGGCTGGATGCAAGTTTTGGGGATGTTTTAATGAATAAAGGCAACAATAATTTTAATTGGATTTCTCCTTTCGCATCAGGTATTAATTTGCCCGGGCAAATAAAAGATATAAAACAGGTAAAAGGAAAAGACCGGAATTATTTTATTATTACACAAAATGATAAAGCACCTGTTTTGTACAAACAAACAAATTAATTTTAAAGCTACCAGATCGTTATTTCAATTTGAAAATTTCTCTCCTATATAATAACCACAATGCTACAGCGTTTTGTACAGCTGTATTTTTATTGGCAGCATGTTGCATTGCTTCCTGTAAACAAAAAACTATTACCGACCAACCCCTGTTTACATTAACAGAGAATAGTGGAGTAAACTTTATAAATACTGTTGTTGATACTAAAAAAGACAACAGTTTTGATTACCGTAATTTTTACAATGGCGGTGGTGTGGCTATTGGAGATATAAATAACGATGGGCTTTCAGATGTTATACTTACAAGCAATATGGGGAGTAATAAATTATTTCTCAACAAAGCTGATATGAAGTTTGAGGATATTACTGCTGCATCTGGTATGAGGCAAGATAGCATGTGGAGCACTGGTGTTACCATGGTAGATGTAAATGCAGATGGCTGGCTGGATATGTATGTTTGTAATTCCGGACATATAAATGATGGGAACCGAAAAAATAAACTGTACATCAACAACCATAATTTAACCTTTACAGATTCAGCTGCAGCTTACGGCTTAGATGTTTCCGGCTACTGTACGCAAGCATCTTTTTTTGATTATGATATAGATGGAGACCTTGATTGCATTATTATAAACAACAGCCCTGTACCTTTTGGTTCTCTCAATTATGCAAACATGAGGGATGCAGATATTTCCAAATGGAACGTAGCCGAAAATTTAAAAGGTGGCGGGAATCATTTGTATAAAAACACCGACGGTCATTTTACAGAAGTTACAAAAGAAGCAGGCTTGCATTCAGGGTTATTAAGCTTTGGTTTGGGAGTTTCTGTTGGTGATATAAACAACGATAATTATCCGGATGTATATGTTGGAAACGATTTTATTGAGAAAGACTATTTGTACATCAACCAAAAAAACGGAACTTTTAAAGACATGCTGGAAGAGTGCTTGCAACAAACCAGCATGTCGTCTATGAGCAGCGACCTTGCAGATTTAAATAATGATGGTTATCCCGAAATATTTACTACAGATATGCGACCGGAGGATGATTATCGTTTAAAAACCACAGGCACTTTTGATAATTATGATTTGTATAAAAGCAAACAAAAAGCAGGACTCTACCACCAGTTTGTAAAAAATGCTTTGCAGATAAATAACGGAAACGGAACATTTTCTGAAGCTGCAAATTATACAGGTATGTCATCAACTGACTGGAGTTGGGGTGCACTGATGTTTGATGCAGACAATGATGGATTGAACGATGTTTTTATCTGCAACGGTATAAACAAGGATCTGGGAAATTTAGATTTTCTGGATTTTTTATTTAATGATATGTATAAACAAATACAGGAAACAGGAAAGAAAGAAGAAATAGATGAATTGCTGAAGCGCTTACCTGTAACACCATTACCTAACAGAATCTTTAAAAACAATGGCAACTTTAAATTCACTGATGTGGGCAACAAATGGGGATTCAGTAAACCAAGTTTCAGTAATAGCATTGCATACGGAGATCTGGATAATGATGGTGATCTTGATGTAATAATAAACAACGAAAACCAACCTGCAGCCGTTTATAAAAATAACAGCAGGCAGCAAAACAAAAACAATTACATAGGAATAAATTTAAAAGGGAAAGATAAAAATCCATTTGCTGTAGGCAGCATAATAAAAATTTATAAAGGCAACGATATTTTTTACAGAGAAATAATTACGGCACGTGGATTTCAATCATCTGTAGATTATAAACAGCTTATAGGTTTGGGGAAAAATACTGCTGTAGATTCTATGCTTATCATTTGGCCAGACAGAACATTTTCCAAAATTGATAAACCTGCAATAAATATTGTTCACCAAATACAACAGCCTTTAAAAAAGGGAACCATTTACATTGAATCTATATTCCCAAAAGAAACTTTATTAACTCCTGTAAAAAATAATTTTGAAAAACATAAAGAAGATGATTACGTAGATTATTACAACGAAAGAAACTTGCCGGAATTGCTTTCGCAGGAAGGGCCACATATTGCAAAAGCAGACGTGAATGGAGATGGGTTAGAAGACATTTATATTGGCGGTGCGAAAGGGCAGCAGGGCCAATTGTACCTGCAAACCAAATCGGGCTTCACAAAAAAAGACGAAATTATTTTTAAACAGTATGCAGATTTTGAAGACGTAGCAGTAACTTTTTTTGATAGTGATGCAGACAAAGACATAGATTTATTTATAGGCGCCGGTGGTAATAATGTACAACCCAATGAAAGACAACTGCAGCACCGCTTGTACAAAAATGATGGCAAAGGAAACTTTGAAATAGATACAAAAGCTTTTCCAAACAGCAACATGAATATTGCTGTTGCTAGTGCAAATGATTTTGATGGCGATGGCGACGAAGATCTTTTTGTTGGTGCCCGAAGTGTACCATTTTCATATGGTGTTTCTCCGCAAAGTTATTTGTACATAAACGATGGGAAAGGCCTGTTTACTGATGCTACAAATAATTTGAACAGAGAGATCGCTACTATTGGAATGGTAACGGGTGCTGTGTGGACGAATGTTGTAGGCGATAACAAAAAAGAGTTGATTGTAGTGGGCGAATGGATGACCCCGAGAATTTTTACTTATGCAAACCAAAAATTTGCCGAAATAAAAAATACCAATCTTACAGCATTATATGGATGGTGGCAAACGGTAACCGCAGCAGATGTAAATGGAGATGGCAAAGAAGATCTTATTTTAGGCAATATTGGAGAAAACTTTTATTTAAAGCCCGACGATAAAAATCCTGTAAAAATGTGGCTGACGGATTTTGATAAAAGCGGCACTACTGATCAGTTTATAACACGAACCATTGCAGAAAAAAATATGCCTGTTTTTTTAAAGAAAGATATTACAGAGCAATTTCCATTCTTAAAAAAGAACAATTTAAAAAACAGCGATTTTGCTACCAAATCAATTGAGCAATTGTTTGAAAAAGAAATTATCAATAAAGCCGTTGTAAAAAAATTTAATTATTGCCAATCTGTTGTAGCAATAAATAATGGTACAGGAGCTTTCACAGTAAACCCACTGCCTATCCAAGCGCAGCTTTCAAATATAAATACTATTTGTGTTACAGATTTAAACAATGATAACAGGCCAGACATAATTATTGGTGGGAATAAGTTTGGCTTTCCACCACAGTTTGGTCGGTTAGATGCAAGTTTTGGTGCTGTGTTACTTAATAATGGTAAAAGTAATTTTTCTTTTTTGCCCGCAACTTTATCGGGTTTTACTATAACCGGCGAAACTAAAGACATTACAATAATACAGGGCGGAAACAAAAAATATTTGATGGCTGTTCGTAACAATGATTTTCCGGTTTTGTACCAACTAAAAAAATAATGCTGAAGAATAATTTTTACATAATGAGGATAAGTTTTGTGCTGTTTGTTTTGCTTATGGCAGGTTGCAAAACAAAACCAACAATTGCACCTCTTTTTATAACGCTTGACCATACCAAGACGGGGCTAGACTTTAGCAATGACTTGTCGTACAACAAAGATTTCAATCTTTTTAAGTACATGTATTTTTATAATGGTGGTGGAGTTGGGGCCGGCGATTTTAACAACGATGGTAAGATTGATCTGTTCTTTGCATCTAACCAGCATCAAAATAAAATTTATTTAAACAAAGGTGAGCTTCAATTTAAAGATGTTACCAAAGAAGCCGCAATTCCTGATGATGGTGGCTGGAGTACAGGGGTTTCTGTTGTAGATATAAATAATGATGGGTTGCTTGATATTTATGTATGCAGAGTGGGCAAGTACGAAGTCTTAAACAGCAAAAACCAATTGCTTATTTGTAAGGGCATAAATAAAAACGGGATACCATTTTATAATGATGAGGCACAACAATATGGCTTAAATTTTTCAGGCTTTAGTACACAGGCAGCTTTTTTTGATTATGATAATGATGGTGATCTTGATATGTTTTTATTAAACCATTCTGTTCATCAAAACGGAACCTTTAAACCTAGAGTAGATTTTACAGGAACGTACAATGATTTATCTGGTGATAGAATTTATAGGAATGATGGCAATAGCCACTTTACAGATGCTACCAAAGAAACAGGTATACAGAGTACGGCAATAGGTTATGGCCTTGGTATTTGCATTGCAGATATTAATCTTGATGGCTATCCTGATATTTATATTGGAAACGATTTTCATGAAAATGATTATTTATACATCAACCAAAAAAACGGAACTTTTAAGGAAGAAGGCGAGCAACGGATGATGCACAGCAGCCAGTACTCAATGGGTGTAGATGTAGCGGATATAAATAACGATGCTTTTCCTGAAATCATTTCTATGGATATGCTTCCCGCTGATCCCTACATTTTAAAAAGATCATTGGGAGAAGATGCGTATGATATTTTTAATTTTAAAATTAAAAGCGGTTATTCTCACCAGTATACCAGAAATAATTTACAATATAACAGGGGTAATGCAACGTTTAGTGAAGTGGGTTTGTATGCAGGTGTTGCAGCAACCGATTGGTCATGGGCGGCACTGTTTACTGACTTTGATAATGACGGGCTGAAAGATCTTTTTATATCTAACGGTATTCCAAAGCGGATGAATGATATTGATTACATCAATTTTATTTCTAATGGTGAGGTACAACAAAAAATACAGGAAAACAATGTTGATGACAAAGACCTGGCATTGATAAATAAATTCCCTGAAATAAAACTGCCAAATAAATTTTATAGAAATACCGGCAGCCTTGCCTTTACAGATGAAGAAAATCGCATTGTAGATAATCCGCTAACATTTTCCAACGGGAGCGTGTATGCTGATTTTGATAATGATGGAGATGAAGATATTGTAACAAGTAATATTAATGGAACAGCATTGATTTATAAAAACACGCAAAGCAAAATAAACACTAGGTCTGCTGTTACAATAAATCTTAAAGGTGCTTTGCAAAACGTACGTGCACTTGGGGCTAAAATAATAGTATACGCAAATAAAACGGAGGTACGTACGTATGAAAGATTTCCTGCAAGAGGATTTTTAAGCAGTATGGAAACGCCTGTTCTTGTGGGATTGGTGAATACCAATATAGATTCTGTATTGATTGTTTGGCCTGATAACAGCTATCAAAATATTGGAAAACTAAACGACAGCGTAAGTGTATTAACTTTTACATACAAAGCCGGATTGCCAAGGTTTGAGTATACCCAATTAACAGAGAGAATAAAAAATGTTGCACTACCAATGGCTGACATTACAAATGATGTAAACCTACAGTACCTACATGAAGAAAATCACTTTGTAGAATTTGACAGAGAATCGCTGATACCAAGAATGTTTTCTACCGAAGGCCCCGCACTTGCGGTGGGAGATGTAAACAAAGATGGATTGGAAGATATTTTTATTGGAAGTAGCCGCAATAAAAAGGCAGTAATTTTTTTGCAGGAAAGAAACGGAAAATTTATAAAAAGTCTGCAACCATTTTTAGATAAAGACAGTTCTTATGAAAATACAGGCGCTTGTTTTACAGACGTAAATAATGATGGAAATGTAGATCTTGTAATTGCGAGCGGTGGTAATGAATTTTACGG
>JANOTH010000335.1:0-1949 GCA_031416275.1 Ferruginibacter sp.
TCTAACATTGGGCTCACTTACAAACACGAGGGGAAAACAAAAGAAGCCCTGGCAAATTTTCAAAAGGTATTGTTGGTATTTAAACAACAGCAAACAGAGCCTGATAGGTTTGCAGCAGTGTACAATAATATAGGAGCTACATATGCGCAGGACGGCAATAAAGTTTTGGCTGTAGATGCCTTTAATAAAAGCCTTGCGTATGCAGACACCTCGCAAAATCCATATATAGAAATGGAAAACTATAATAACATGTCTGATTTATTTGGTAAAACAGCTGACTTTAAAAACCAGGCTTTTTATTTAAAAAAATATTACAACATTAAAGACAGTCTTTTTTCTGCTGATAAAAAAAATCAGTTAACACAGTTAGAGGCTGATTATAATATTGAAAAAAAGAACATAGAAATAATAAAAAAAGAAGGAGAAGTGCAGGTACAGAGAAACCAAAAAAACCTGCTGCTTATACTATCGCTTGCTGCTGCTTTGGTGGTTGTTGTGAGCATCTTTTTTTACAACCGCATAAAAAATAAAAATGTGTTGCTTGCAAATCAAAATGAGCAAATCAATAACCAAAAAAATGAGCTACAAACACTCAACAATGTGAAGGACCGTTTGTTCAGCATTATCAGTCACGATCTGCGAAACCCTTTGATAAGCCTGCGTTCCTATTTTTCGCTTGCTGATAATCCTAATTTGCCTGAGGAGAAAAAACTGGCCTATAAAAATCAGACTTTAAGCGCAGTAACACAAACCACTTCGTTGCTTGATAATTTATTGGTGTGGGCTAATATGCAGATAAAAGAAACCAAGCCGCAAATAAAGATTGTAAATGTGGAAGATGCGGTGTTGGATGCAGTGGACAATGTAAATGTACAGGCCATACAAAAGAACATCACTATTCAAAAAAATCTTGAGGCAACGTCGGCGTTAGGAGATCAAAATATTATTACCATTGCAGTGAGAAATTTACTTACAAATGCATTAAAGTACAGCAATGAAAACAGCACGGTGGCAGTAAATACTTTTCAGGCGGACAATAACATAATTATTGAAATTGCAGATGAGGGAGTAGGAATGTCTGCAGAAAAACTAAACCAGCTACTCAGCAACGAAGCAGAAACTACTGCAGGTACAGCCGGCGAAAAAGGTACCGGACTTGGTCTTTTTTTAGTGAGGGAATTATTACAAAAAATAAATGCGGAGTTACTAATTAAAAGTACGGTTGGTAAAGGAAGTACTTTCACTATACAGTTGCCTTCGGTTAACAGCTAAGATGGTACTCCTTATTTCGCATCAAACCAAAGCAATGCTGGGTCGTTAAAATCGCCATTGTAGTTAATAAAAACCTCTTCGTTTTTGGCAATGTCCCTTACGGTTTTTAGCATGATGGTTTCTGTGCTGTAATCCATAAAATATTCGCAGTTGCTGTTGTAACTATGGTTGTATATGGGCACCATTCCCAATGCCATACAACATTGCGTTTTATCATTTCCCCATTCAAAAATATAATCGTGTAGCAGCGTTTGGTCTAGTAAAGTTCTATCGGCTGTAGGCATCACAATTACCGGTGCTATTTCAATAATGGTATCTGCTGCAATGGGCGCATTGGTAAACATTCCCCTACCCATGTCTGGGCTTTCATCCATAAATAAACAAGACAATATCATTAAAGAAATTTAAAGGTAAAAAGGGTAAATTGTGGCACTATTTAACAAATTTAATAAATACTATTCATGTCTTTGGAAACACCGGAAATTTCTATACAGCAATTGTTTGAAGAAGCCATTGCATCCGAAGACCAGTTGGCCATCAAAGAGTTTTTAAATGATCAAAATATAAGTGATGTTGCAGAACTCATTTACGAATTTGATGATTATGAAACGCAGATCATTTCACACCTTTCCATCCATCGTGCAGCAAGCGTTTTTAAAATTTTAGATCTAAGCGAA
>JANOTH010000336.1:0-9598 GCA_031416275.1 Ferruginibacter sp.
TACAACCGGTAGATATTATTGGTGTGGATGCTGCCATTTTGTTCAGCGATATTTTGGTAATACCGCAGGCAATGGGCTTAGAAGTACAAATGAATGAGGGGCAAGGACCATTGTTGCCTGAGCCAATAAAAACAGCTGAAGATTTAAAAAGAATATTTGTTCCCGATGTAGCTGACAGATTACATTATGTGATGGATGCCATTACGCTCACAAAAAAAACATTGGATAATAAAATTCCGTTGATTGGTTTTGCGGGTGCACCATTTACTATTTTATGCTACATGGTAGAAGGCAAAGGAAGTAAAACGTTTGATAAGGCAAAAGCATTTTGTTATCAGGAGCCTTTGGCGGCAAAGCAACTATTACAAATGATAACTGATACCACTATTCAATATTTAAAAGCGCAAAGAGCCGCCGGTGCAGATGTGTTACAGGTGTTTGATAGCTGGAGTGGGTTACTATCTCCTGCAGATTTTGAGCTGTGGGCACAACCTTATTTATTACAGATACAGCAAGCTTTACAGCCTCATTGTCCGGTAATACTTTATCCTAAAGGAAGCTGGTATGCATTAAAAGATTTGGCAGCAAATGGTACAACTGCTATGGGAGTTGATTGGTGCATAAAACCACAATTTGCAAGAGAATTAGTAGGGCCAAATGTAACTTTGCAAGGAAATTTAGATCCAGCGAAATTGTTACAAACCCCGGTGGAAATAAGGAGAGATGTACACAATATGATCAATGCATTTGGCGCACAACGATACATTGCAAACCTCGGGCATGGTATGACACCGAATATTCCAGTGGACCATGCAAGAGCTTTTGTAGATGCGGTGAAGGAGTACCGCCTCCCCTAACCCCTCCCGAGGAGGGAAACTAGCCCGTAATATTTTAAAGAATATTAAAATATGAAAAGTTTTAAACAATTCTATTGTAACCTCTGCGAAAACTCTTTAATCTCTTTTCTCTGCGGTGAAAAGAAAGAGAAAAAAAATTATAGGTTATAAATGATTAACGAACCTCAAATGATAAATAGTAAATAATAAATATCCCATAATGCCAACAAAAGATATTTTTATATCCCTCATTCATTCTTTGCAAAATACTATTTGCAGTGCAATAGAAAAAGCGGATGGCAAAGCTTTTTTTAACACCGATAAATGGAAGCGGGCAGAAGGTGGCGGTGGAATAACTAGAGTAATAGAGAATGGAAATATATTTGAAAAAGGGGGTGTAAATACTTCTATCGTTTTTGGAGATGTAACCGATAATATGCGTAAGCAGTTAAAAATTGAAGGACATACTTGGTTTGCTTGTGGTATATCAAGTGTTATACATCCATCAAATCCTTTTGTGCCAACGGTACATTTTAATTACCGTTATTTTGAATTATACAATGAAGATGGAACTATTGCCGATGCTTGGTTTGGTGGCGGTACAGATTTAACGCCTTATTATTTATTTGACGAAGATGTGAATCATTTTCACACACAATATAAAAATGCTTGTGATAAATTTGATAGGTCGTTTTATCCATCTTTTAAAAAGCATTGCGATGATTATTTTGTAAGCAAACATCGTAACAATGAGCGTCGTGGGGTAGGTGGAATATTTTATGATTACCAAAGAGCAACTGCTGAAAAGTCATCAGAACAATGGGTGCAGTTTGCGTCAGATTGTGGACATGCGTTTTTAACTGCTTACTTACCCATTGTTGAGAAAAGGAAAAATACTGCATTCAATGCTAAACAAAAATACTGGCAGGAAATAAGAAGAGGCAGGTATGTAGAATTTAATTTAGTGCACGACCGGGGAACATTATTTGGTTTGCACACAAATGGCAGAACAGAAAGTATTTTAATGAGCCTGCCACCAACTGTAAGATTTGATTATGATTTTACAATAGAAGAAAATAGTGAAGAAGAAAAAATACAGCAAGTATTTTTAACCCCTAAAAATTGGATAGAAGAAATATCAGAAGAAGAAAAAAATGAGTGGGCAAGAAAGGCAAATACATGTTGAAGTGAATGGTGAATTGTGAATGGTGAATGGTCAAAACACAAAGATTCAAAGCTCCGGAGGAGCGAAATGCCAGTAGAAAAAAATACAAGGTTTTAAATCAAAGCTCCGTAGGAGCGAAATGTTAAAAAATTAATGCGATGCATTTACAAAGAAGACCAAGAATCCTCCGTCAATCACCGGCCATTAGAAGTATGGTTGCGGAAACAATAATAACGCCAAGTGATTTTATAGCGCCACTTTTTATTGTTGAAGGAAATAATATTAAAGAAGAGATTTCCTCTATGCCCGGTTATTTTAGGTATAGTTTAGATAATACCGTTGAAGAAGTTAAACAGTTGTGGTCACTAGGAATAAAAGCAGTTTTGCTTTTTATAAAATGTGAAGATCATTTAAAAGATAACAAAGGGACGGAGGCTTTAAACGCAGATGGATTAATGCAACGTAGCATAAAAGCAATCAAAAATGCTGTGCCCGAAATTTGTGTGATGACGGACATTGCCTTAGACCCATTTTCCACTTTTGGGCATGACGGAATCGTGGAAAATAACAACATAGTAAATGACCCTACAGTAGAAGTTTTGGCTGCTATGAGTGTGAGTCATGCCGCTGCCGGTGCAGATATTGTTGCACCAAGCGATATGATGGATGGGCGAATTGGCGCCATCAGAAAAGCATTGGAAGAAAATAATTTTACCAATACCGGCATACTAAGTTACAGCGCAAAATATGCATCTTGTTTTTATGGTCCCTTTAGAGATGCACTTGATAGTGCGCCGGGTTTTGGCGACAAAAAAACATATCAAATGGATTTTGCAAATAGGAGAGAATCCATTAAAGAAACGTTGTTAGATGTAGCCGAAGGTGCAGATATCGTAATGGTAAAACCGGCATTGAGTTATTTAGATATTATAAGAGAAGTAAAAAATGAAGTGAACGTTCCCGTTGCAGCTTACCAAGTGAGCGGCGAATATGCGATGATAAAAGCTGCTGCAGAAAAGGGTTGGTTGAATGAAGAGAAAGCGATTTTTGAAACGATCAGTTCTATAAAACGAGCAGGTGCTGATTTGATAGCATCTTATTTTGCAAAAGATATTATTAAGATTTTGAATCATCAATAAAGCATTTTTTTCAAACCTATAAGGTTTTTAAAACCTTATAGGTTTACACAACACTATAATTAATACAATGACCAATAATAGCAATCAACTTTTCGAAACTGCAAAACAACATATCCCCGGTGGTGTAAACTCGCCTGTGCGTGCATTTAAGAGTGTAGGCGGTAATCCGATTTTTATAAAAAAAGCAGCAGGAACTTATTTGTTTGATGAAGATGATAATAAATATATCGATTGCATCTCCTCGTGGGGACCTATGATCTTAGGACATGCTCATCCAAAAGTTACTGCAGCTATACAGGAGCAGGTTACAAAAGGAACAAGTTATGGGGCGCCTACGGAACTCGAAATAAAAATGGCAGAACTGATAAAGTCTATGGTGCCGAATGTAGATTTAATTAGGATGGTGAACAGTGGTACAGAAGCTTGCATGAGTGCCATTAGGCTTGCTAGAGGATACACTGGAAAAAATAAGTTTATAAAATTTGATGGATGTTATCATGGTCATGCAGATGCGTTTTTGGTAAAAGCAGGAAGCGGAATGGCAACACTAAACATTCAAAATGTACCGGGCATAAGCGATGCTGTAGCGCAGGATACTTTGGTGGCTCCTTACAATGATTTGGAAGCAGTGCAAAAATTAGTGGCAGAAAATAAAGATCAAATAGCTGCAATTATAATTGAACCGGTCGCAGGAAATATGGGTTGCATTTTACCGGCTGCGGGTTTTGTAGAAGGGCTTAGAAAAATATGTGATGAAGAAAAAATAGTATTCATTTTTGATGAAGTAATGACGGGATTTCGTTTGGCTGCGGGTGGCGCACAACAAACATTGGCTGTAAATGCTGACTTAATAACTTACGGAAAAATAATTGGTGCGGGCCTGCCGGTGGGGGCTTTTGGCGGCAAGAGAGAAATAATGGAATGCATTGCACCTTTGGGTAAAGTTTACCAGGCAGGAACTTTAAGCGGTAATCCATTAGCAATGATAGCAGGTTATACTTTGTTATCTGAATTAAAGAATAACCCAAAAATTTATGAGGAGCTTTCTTTAAAAACGGAACAAATTCATAATGGGTTGCAAGAGGTTTTTAATGCTAAAAATATTCCTGTTCAAATTAACAGAATGGGCAGCATGATAAGTATCCATTTTTCAAAAGATGCTGTAACGGATTTTGCAACTGCCGCAAACTGTGATATGGAAATGTTCAAAAAATATTTTCATTTTAATTTATATAACGGTGTTTACTTACCACCATCTCCTTTTGAAAGTTGGTTTTTAAACAATGCGTTATCTGATGAGGATGTACAGAAAATTATAAATGTGGCAGAAGCTTTTTGTGCATCGCTTTAAACTATTGTAATTGTTTTTGCATTCTTAAAACACGGTCCTCCAGTTTTTCTGATGTTACGGTTTCTCTAATGCTGTCAACTTTTATGGGAAAACAAAACGGCGTTAGTTTTTTTGGATACGTTATCTTGATATTGCTTTTTGCAATTCGTTGTAACATGTTACGTAGGCGTATTTCTTCCATTTGTTGCTGCATCACTTCTGAGTACGCTTGTCTTAAGAGAAGACTATTGGGCTCATATTCTGACAATACATTAAAGAGTAAACTAGCAGAAGATTGTAAATGTTTTTGCTTTACAAATTCACCTGGCATTCCCTGAAAAATCAAACCTCCAATGACTGCAATATCACGGAATTTTCTTCTGGCCATTTCACCTGCATTTACGCTGCGCTGAATATCTTCATATAAATTTTCTTCTGAAAATAATTCGTACACATTGCTATCGTCTAATGGTATTGGCTGATCGCTCAATAATTCAAACCCATAATCATTCATGGCAAAAGAAAAAGTAATGGGAATTATTTTGCTGATGCGATAAGATAACAATGCCGCCATGGCTTCGTGCACCAATCTCCCTTCAAATGGATAAACAAATAAATGAAACCCATCTTTTGTTTCAATCTGTTCTATCAACAGTTCATTTTCTCTTGGTACGGCAGACAATTCTTTCTGTAAATTAAATAGGGGTTCCAGTGCAGAAAGTTCTTTTTCTTTTTTCGAAAAATGATCTGTGCTTGCTGCATCATTTAGTTTTTTTCGAAGCATAAAACCCAGTTGCGAACTCAAGGGTAATCGGCCGCCATTCCATGAGGGAACAATAGATTTTTTAGAATTACTTTTTTTAACCTGCACCGTCATTTCTTTTATCATTACAAATTCCAAATTTCTGCCTGCAAGTGTAAATACATCGCCGGGCTTGAGTTTGCTGATAAAATATTCTTCAATAACACCAACATATCCACCACTCATAAATTTCACCTTCAGCATGGCATCGCTTACAATAGTTCCAATGTGCATGCGGTGGCGCATGGCTATTCTACGGTTATTAATTTTATATAAACCATCAATTATTTCTACTTTTTTAAAATCATCATACTCACGCAATGCAATTCCACCAACGGTTATAAATTGCAAAATTTGCTGCCATTCTTCTTTATTAATTTCGCTAAAGCAATAAGTAGATTTTATTTCTTCAAACATTTCATCCGGATAAAAACCATCAGAAATGGCGAGTGTACATAAGTATTGAATGAGCACATCAAAGCACATCAACATAGGTAAACGGCTCTCGATAAAATTGTCTGCAATAGCTTCTTTTAAAGCTGCGGCTTCAATTAATTCTAAGGAGTGTGTTGGTAAAAAATATATTTTGCTTACCGCATTTGGTTGATGTCCACTTCTGCCGGCACGCTGTAAAAACCTTGCCACACCTTTTGGTGACCCAACCTGTATCACCATTTCTACAGGGCGAAAATCTACACCCAAATCTAAACTGGAAGTACACACAACGGCTTTTAATATTCCCTGATGCAAAGCGGTTTCTACCCATGTTCTCAATTCTCTTTCAATACTTCCATGGTGTAAAGCTAGCACTCCCGAAAGTTCGGGACTAACTGTAAGCAAAGTCTGGTACCACATTTCGCTCATTCCTCTTGTGTTTATAAATACCAGTGTGGTTTTATTTTCTTCAAAAATGGGTAAAATTTTATCTGCTAGTTTTATCCCTAAATGTCCTGCCCATGGATATTTTTCTAACTCTTCAGGAATGATGGATTCTATTTCAAATTTTTTATGAACGGCTGCTTTAATAATGATTCCTTCCGTTATTAAAGAACTCATCAATACATCTTTTGCTTCTTCAAGGTTACCAATAGTTGCGCTTATTCCCCAGACGGAGATGGGGTTGACTAGTTGATTAGTTGATGGTGACTTTTTATTTTTTTTAGATTGCTTGTTGTCTTCAGTGTTTAGATTTATTGAGGGTGTTTTGCCAACTGGCAATTGCCCACTGCCAACTGCATTCACAATCCTCGCCACAGCCAACTCCACCTGCACTCCACGTTTACTGCCCAGTAATTCGTGCCATTCATCAACCGCAATTATTTTTAAATTTTTAAACGTTTCGGGATAATTTTTTTGTGCCAGAAAAAGCTGTAAACTTTCTGGAGTAATAATTAAAACTTCGGGCAATTGTCTTTTTTGTTTCGCTCTTTCTGCTGTCGACGTATCGCCATTTCTTGATCCGATTCTCCAATCCATTCCAAGTTCTTCCACCACTTCACACATTGCTCTTTCAATATCTTTGGCCAATGCTCGCAAAGGTGTAATCCACAATAATTGCAGACCGTTGTTTTTCTTGGTTAGAAAATCTGTTGGGTTGTTATTAATGAATTGAATGACTGCGCCTAAAAAAACGGAATATGTTTTACCAAAACCTGTAGGTGCATTTACCAATCCTGATTGATGGTTAATGATGGCTTCCCAAGTTTGTTGCTGGAATGCAAATGGCTTTCGCTTTTGTTTATCGAGCCATTGTTTTATAATCTTAAAACCGTGGGAGGTAGAAAGTTTAATTTTTTTGTCGGGCATTAAAAATTATCATTTTATATAGATGAACTGTATTGGTCATTAAAAACCTTTAGCATCATCTTCAAATCATCCAATGTATTTATATCTTCTACTTTTTTATCTTTTCTCCATCTGCTTATTCTGGGAAATCTAAGAGCAACGCCACTTTTGTGTCGCTTGCTTTCTGCAATACCTTCAAATGCCAATTCAAAAACAAGCTCTGGTTTTACCGTTCTTACAGGCCCAAACTTTTCAATTGAATTTCTTTTTACAAAATTATCTACCTGTGCAAACTCTTTGTCAGTAAGGCCGCTGTAAGCTTTTGCAAATGTTACTAATTTGTCGCCATCTTTAACTGCAAAAGTATAATCCGTATAAAGATTACTCCTTCTACCACTTCCTTTTTGTGCATAAATCATAACCGCATCTATGGTGAGTGGATCTATTTTCCATTTCCACCAATCGCCTCTTTTTCTTCCATCTTTGTATTCAGATTCTTTTCTTTTAAGCATGATTCCTTCACTGCCTTTATCCCTACTTTGTTTTCTTATTTCTATTAAATCATTCCATTTATCAAAATTAATTATAGGTGATAAATGCAAGAAAGGAACATCAATTTTTTCAATAATTGTTTCCAGTCTCTTTCTTCTTTCTGTCATCGAAATCATCCTGATGTCTTCACTATTTTCTTCTACTAAATCGTAAGCAATAAAACCAACAGGTGCTTCTTTCAATTGTTTGGCTGTGATGTTTTTTCTGCCAATTCTTGTTTGCAAAGCTGAAAAAGGTAGCGGTGCAAAAGTTCCTTCTTCTGGCGGTGCAGCAAGACTAATAATTTCTCCATCAATAGCTGTTCCATTGGGTAACAATTCCTGCAATATTTTATACTCAGGAAATTTATCTGTCAGCAATTCTTCACCTCGGCTCCATACAAATAATTCATTGTTGCGTTTTATGATTTGTCCTCTAATGCCATCCCATTTCCATTCTGCCTGCCATTCATTTTCGTCACCCAATTCTTTCACTTCATTTTCTAAGGCGTATGCAAGATAGAACGGATACGGCTTGGAATCGTCTGCAGCACTGTGTTCTGTGCTCATCAGTTCATCAAAAGAAATCGTTGCTGGGTTCCAGTCGCCCATAATTCTGTGGGCAATAATAGATGGAGAAACATCTGTCGTCTTAGCGATTGCATTCACCATCAGTTTTTGCGACACGCCAATTCTAAAACCACCGGTCATCAGTTTATTAAAAACAAAAATTTCGCTGCGGTTCATTTGTGCCCAAGCTTCTGTAACAAATTTGGCTTTTATTTCATCATCATCTTTGCCAATAGTTCTTAATAAATTCATGTAATGCGTAAGCGAATATTCTATTGAATCTTCCGTATCGATATTGTTTTCAGGAATCAACAAAGAGATTGTTTCTGCAAGATCACCGACAGTATGATAACATTCTTCAAATAGCCAAGGCTCTATGTTTGCAGCATTCATGCAACTATTACGGAGCAATGCGCTGTTAATAGACCTTTTCGGTCTGCGTCCCGTAAATAATGCAATTACCCAAATTTTATCTTCACTGTTCGCTTCAGAGAAATAAGCACGAATTGCCTCCAGCTTTGCAGTAGTTTTTGTTGTGGTGGCAAGCTTCATTATAAGTTCCGCAAAACGCTTCAAAATACAGATTTAAGATTTTAGATATTAGATTTCTGATTTCACAGTTGACAATTCACCATTCACAACTTCTTCATTCCCATTTTCATTTTCTGTTTTCTCCTCATTTCCATATTCAGTTTTTACCTCTCCAGCTTCAATTCCCTGTTCATTTAAGTATCTGCTAAAGGTTGATTGAAAACCGTGCGTTGCATAAACTTTTTCTGCACCGGTTGCTTTTACTGCACTTAATAATCCATCCCAATCGCAATGATCACTCAATGCAAAACCTGCATCAGCATTCTTTCTGCGAACATTTCCCCGCACCTGCATCCATCCACTACAAATACCCGTTGCGTATGGCGAAAACCGTTTCATCCAAGGGCTTCCTTCTGCACTTGATGGTGCAATAACAATGCAACCTTTTAATTCTTCCTTTGTAGTTTCAGGTGTTATTCTTTTTACTTCTGGCAATGCCCAACCAGCAGCCTGTAAAGTGGTATGTACATTATATACCGCACCATGCGCATAAATTGGAATGCCCGTTTCTGCCAAGGGTTTTAAAATGCGTTGCGCTTTACCCAAACTATAAGCAATAAATACACTGGCTTTTCCATTGGCTCTATTGCCTGCAATCCACATTTTCATTTCATCAAAAATTTGCTGCTGCGGTTGCCACTTGTAAATGGGTAACCCAAAAGTGCTCTCGGTAATAACCGTGTGGCACTTTACCGGTTCGTAGGCTGTGCTTATACCATCATCCTCTGTTTTATAATCTCCTGTAAAAACCCACACTTCACCTTTAAATTCAACCCTTACCTGCGCACTTCCAATTATATGCCCTGCCGGGAAAAGAGAAATACTTACTCCATTCATAAAAACGGGTTCA
>JANOTH010000337.1:0-2598 GCA_031416275.1 Ferruginibacter sp.
CATAAACACCAGATAGTAACGCCCCTGCATTTCCGCCACCACTACCACCCCCTAATTGGCTTTCAGAAAGCTGGCCATTTAGATCTTCATCAAGCTTTGTACAGCTAAGCGTAATTAGCGACAACCCAATCATTACGAAAAATAGTTTCCTTAACATAGTTATTATTTTTAAAAGTTATTATTCTAAAATCCTGCATTTATTCCAAATGTAATTATCCTTGCAGATGGATAAGGAATATACTCAATACCTGTAGATGGTACACCATTTACATTTTTGTCTACGTTTACTTCTGGATCAAATCCACTAAATTTTGTAATCACAAAAAGATTTTGTCCTGTCACATATAAAGAAAGACCTTTTATTGATTTACCAAATGATCCAAAATTATAAGACAATGTCGCATTAGTCATTTTTAAATAATCTCCACTTTCTAAATAACGAGACGAGGCGCTTAATGGATTAGCAAAAGATTCTTTAACCGGGTCACGCAAAACAGAAAGGGCAATATTCTTACCGTTGTTAATACTGCCTACATTGATAACACTGTTTAAGGTGTTGTTATATAATTGATGACCGAAAGCACCATTCAAGTTAGCGGTTAAACTTAATTGTTTGTATCTAAATGTGGAAGTAATTCCTAATAAAAAATCAGGATTTGGATTTCCAACATAATAAAGTACATCACCTTCTGTATATTGAGAAAAACCATCTTTATCAAGACCGTTAAATTGTTTTGTAACAAATGCATTTATAGGAAGACCGTTTCTAATAACCTCTACTGTAGTTCCTGTAATACCTTGACCATTCAATGCCCCAGTATTAATAGAACCACTTAGATCCGATACTTTATTTTTTACAAAGGTTGCATTAACGCCTAAATCAAAACCAAAATCTTTTTTAGAAATAACTTCAGTGTTTAGTGCGAATTCAATCCCTTTGTTATCAATATTACCTGGAAGATTTTTCCATTTAATGACCCCAGCAACTGCTGGTTGTGCCGGTTCACTAGGGTATAGCAAATCAGTTGTGCGTTTATTGAAATAATCCATTGTGAAAGTAACTCTGTTATTCAACAAGGACATATCTAACCCAATGTTGTATTGTCTGTCGGATTGCCATTTTAAGATTACATTTTCAGTGTTTGAGGCATTAAACGATGCATTTGTGCCACTTGCAAAAGAATATCGAAGTTGCGATGAGCCAGACGGAAATTCTTGATTACCCGTCTTACCCCAACCACCTCTCAATTTTAGAGAATTAATTTTAGGAATATTAAAGAAAGATTCCTTACTTATTACCCATGCCCCACTCACCGAAGGAAAATAGCCATATTTATTGTCGTCACCAAATTTTGTAGAACCGTCAGCTCGTAATGTTCCTGATAAAATATATTTGTCTTTCAAACTCACGCCTCCTCTTGCAAAATAAGATTGTAATTCATTTTTAGGATCTGAATATGAACCTATTTGCCTGGTTGTTGGTTCAGTAAACTGTATATAGTCTTCATATTCTAGTCCAAAATTACCTAATCCACCTGCAAATCCGGCCAGACCAACGCCTCCTACATCAAAACCTTTGTTTTTAAACTTTAAATATTCAAAACCTAAAAGTCCATTAAAACTTAAACCGTTATTTACTTGTTTATTATAGTTTAAGGTATGTGTTAATTGCTCAGTGGTCAATTGTGATTGTGCCAAACGCACTCGTCCTCTATTGGTTGCCAAATTTGGTAGGTTTATAAAAGGCTGTAGAGTTGTACCTCTTACACCTGTACTGTAATTTACACTGTACAACATTCTATATTCAAGGTCTTTGGTAATTTTATAATATGGAGATATGCTTGCTAGAATAGTAGTTACTTTTGATTTATCTCCATAAGCTTCCTGCAATGCAAGTGGATTTATTAAATCCCCATCAATTACGTTAAAAGTATCTATACCGTTCTTTTTACCTTTTAAATTTTCAGTTGGATTCCATTGTAAAGCATTGCCAATTAAACTTCCTCTAGAACCTGCATCATTCGTGATGGGTGCAATGTCTTCAGTATATTGACTAGGTATAATATTTATATCGATTCCTAATTTTTTACTTTCCAAGAACTTCAAATTAGTAGTAATGCTTGCAGTATATTTTTTAATACCGGTTTTTCTTACAATTCCTTCCTGGTTTAAAACACCTAATGATAATCTGTATTTAGCATTTTCTGTTCCACCACTAACACCAAGATTATAGTTTTGGATATTACCCGTTTGTAAAATCGCATCCAATGCATTTACATTAGAACCCTTATCAGCACCATTTCCTAATCCGTAGTAACCTAAAGCTTCTCTAAACTGTGCAGCATCCAACACTTTAATTCTTCTAGCGATTTTGGAAATGCCGTATGACGTATTAAAGTCAAGTTTAGGATCGCCTGTCTTACCTCTTTTGGTGGTAATTAATACAACTCCATATGCCGCTCTTGATCCGTATATAGCAGTAGCCGATGCATCTTTAAGAACATCTATAGAAGCGATGTCAGCAGGATTAATAAAATTTAAAGGATTATTACTGGGATTGCTGCCCCCTGCACCAAAATCCCCTAATCCTGGACGAGC
>JANOTH010000338.1:0-2666 GCA_031416275.1 Ferruginibacter sp.
ACAACAATAGGTTTTGTGCAATTGCGGCTTGAAGTTGTAGCAATCAACATTAGCAATATGGCAGCATTTGTTCGGGCGGGACAAACATCGCTAAACATTAGTTCTTAATATTTATCTTTATCAAAAGCCAAGCGGCGGTTACGGGCGGACGGAATTCTAATGCCACACCTGCCACAAAGCCCCAACGTTGTACGACATTTTTTCGCCGGTTCCAACTTCTAACGCAACTTTTAGACCTTTAAAAAAGTTTAAAATTGCACATGAAAACAGGTTACAATCGTATTGATTTACCTCAGCGTATTATCATTGAAAAATTGCTTGCTTTAGGAAAGACACAACAACAAATCGGACTTGCAATTGGTTTTAGCAAATCGGCAGTTTGTAGAGATGTTCAGCTTTGTGAAAAGAACAATTATTCGGCAATAGAAGCCACCCGTATTTCGGTTGGAAACATTTCAAACAGGCGAAGCGGAAAGTCAAAAATTGTAAGTCAAAAAGCATTAGGAAAAATAGTACTTAAAAAGCTTGATTTACGATGGTCACCCGAACAAATACACCTTCATTTAAAGAATAAATATCCAACAAATAAATTGATGCAAATTAGCATGGAAAGCATTTATTTTTACATATACATACATGCCAAGCCTGAGTTAAAAAAGGAGTTAATAAATCAGTTAAGGCAGAAGAGAGCATATAGAGGAAACGTTCGTAGAGGAGCTGATAAACGTACTATCATTAAAGATCCTATACGGATAGATGAGCGTCCTACCGAAGTAAAAGGCAGAGAAATACCAGGGCATTGGGAAGGCGACCTCGTAATGGGTAAAGACCACGCCAGCGCCATCGGTACGCTTAATGAACGCAGCAGCAGGACAGTCATTTTAGTACATCTTAAGGCAAAAGATGCTACATCGGTTAGGATGGCTTTTGAGAAGGAATTCAGGAGCATACCAAGGCAAATGAAAAAAAGCCTTACCTACGATAATGGGTCTGAAATGGCACAACATAAACTCTTTACAAAAAACACCAAAATTGATGTTTATTTTGCACACCCCTACAGCCCCTGGGAGCGACCAACTAATGAAAATAGTAATGGCCTGATTAGAGATTATTTTCCAAAAGGAACTGACTTTAATAACATCACAAAAAAACAACTAAAGGCAGTACAAAATCAGTTAAATGAGAGACCAAGAAAAGTGCTTAATATGTGCACTCCAAAAGAGGTATTTGAACAATATATTTTAAGTGGTTTGTGACAAAAAAATCTCACTACCCAACTTCCTTGAATTATAAAAAAGATAGTTTTATCCACAGGGACGAGCGTGCAGCCTCACAGCTGCAAAGCGACGTCGCTAGTGGATAAAATGGACTATCAAAAACGATTTTTTGATTATAAAAAACTAACCTTTACTTTTAATAAAAAAGTTGCGTTAGAAACTATAATCCACCTCACTCACGAGTATGAAACTCTCTACAAGATTTTTATTGACAATTTTAGGACTTGGATTTTTGTATTCAATTTATAAATTGTTTACAGGTCATGGTGGCAGCGGACTTGGCGACTTTTTTGACGGACTTGTTTACACATCTGTCATTCTATTTGTTGTCTCATTGTCCATAATTCTTTTTCAATTCCGACAAGTCAAAAAATACGCAGACACTTTTTTATTCTTGCTACTTGGACTTCCAATGACAATAATGGCTGCAAATGGACTTGTTCATAATATTAATTACAATCGGACACCAGACTTAACGGCAAAATACCCAAGACCTTTTAATCAAAAGACTGTTTCGGCGGACAGTGAACGTATTGCAATACAAGTTGACTCACTTATTGCATTAAGAAACAGGAATACAGGTGGAATCAAAGTGATTTCAGCTTTTGTTGACACAATAATTTATTCGCAATCAGGCAAAAAAATCTTTGTAGTTTATGCAAGACAATTTGCACCAAATCATTTGGGTAATAACTTAGACCCAGCATATCTTTCTGCAGACGAAAAAGGCAATATTTATTGGTATTTACAAGAAGGTACACCGAATGCTGAACAAATGAGTGGCAGCTACCACAACTTTGCAGACTTAAAAAAAGCTGTAAGAAAGTTTTACTTTAATCGATATAGTTTTTTAGAAACAGACAGCTTAAAAGAAAATTATTTTTGGAAACGTAAATCCAAACGGTAGACAAAACAACAGCTAACATTGCGTTTTGTGCAAGTGCGGCTTGAAGTTGTAGCAATCAACATCAGCAATATAGCGGCAGTTGTTCGGGCGGGACAAACATCCCTGAACATTAGTTCTTAATATTTATCTTTATCAAAAGCCAAGCGGCGGTTACGGGCGGACGGAATGCTAATGCCACACCTGCCACAAAGCGCCACCGTTGGCTGCTATATTTTCGCAGCTTTCAACTTCTAACGCAACTTTTACACCTTTAAGACCGTTTAATAATGGACACAGATTATATACATATCCCTAAAACTGACAAGCAATTATCAAATTGGTTTGGCCAAAAAGTTCGACAAGAGAAAAGCAATTTTATTAATTTTGAAGAGTTCAAAATATGGTATGACTTGAGCAAAAAGGTTTGTCATTATTGTAACTTGACAGAGGAAGAATCTCAAAAAATTGTCAGAACAAATAAGCTAACATCAAATCGCTTTCCA
>JANOTH010000339.1:0-1870 GCA_031416275.1 Ferruginibacter sp.
ATCGCTAGCAACACAGTTAAACGGTCTTAATCCTATTCAAAAACCTGCAACAGGCAAAAAAATTAATTTCGAGTTTGCATCCATTCTATCTTTTTGTAAGTTAGGAGAGGCAGTTACTTTTCCCGAAGGAAGCATGAGTGATTATGTTGATAAGCTTAAAAAACTTGCAAAGGATAATGGGATGTCATCAGAAATATTTAAGAATTCTATTGAGTATTCAGATACCGTTTCTGCGGCAATATTAAGATGGTCAAAAAAAGATAACTATGCGCAAACCCGCAGTGCTGAAAGGTATACCGTAAATGATGTGGAAGGTAGATGGGTGCCAACTCCGCCGGCTTACACCTCTGCAATGGAGCCACACTGGAACAAAATACGCACCCTTGTTATGGATAGCAGTAACCAATTTGCCGTACCGGCTCCCCTTGTTTTTAATATGAAAGACACTAGAAGTGCTTATTACAAACAGGTTATGGCTTCTAAAATTGCTATTGAAAACCTTACAGCAGATCAAAAACATATGGCAGATTTTTGGGACGATAATCCCTTTAAATTAAATGTATCCGGTCACCTCATGTATGGTACTAAAAAGTTTTCGCCACCCGGGCATTGGATGAGTATAATAGGTATTGCCTCTAAAACTGCAAAAGCAGATTATGCTACAACTGTGTATGCTTATGCAAAAACCAGCATAGCATTATTTGAAGCTTTTATACAATGCTGGGATGAAAAATATAAATACAATACTGCAAGACCTGAAACTATTATCAATAAATATTTGGATGCAGACTGGCAGCCTTATTTACAAACACCGCCTTTCCCTGAATATACTTGCGGCCATTCAACCTGCTCATCTGCAGCAGCAGAAGCACTTACAAGTGTATATGGAAATAACTTTCATTACAAAGACACATCTGAACTTGAGTTTGGTATTGCCAGCAGAAGCTACACATCTTTTAGAGCAGCGGCAGAAGAAAATAACTGGGCAAGGTTTTATGGTGGCATTCATTTTCACAACTCCTGTATAGTAAGTACAGATGCAGGAAGAAAAGTTGGAAGCCTTGTAGTGTCGTCTCTCAAAATGAAACTTTAAATTATTTATTACATAATAATGCTACAATGAAAAATAAAAAAATCACTCGAATTATGTTATTATTCTGTCCATCTTTTTTATTTTTTTCAGCATTTGCGCAAACAGATATTGATGCCATTATGATGAATAAAAATCAATTCTGTGCCGGCATTATGTACGGCAGCGGCAGCTGGAAAAATTATTGGGAAGGCACTAACAAAAGAGACAATGCCAACCTTGGAACGGTATCTACAAAAGAGTATATGGTGCAGGGTAACTATGGAGTTACTAATAAATTGAATGTTCTTTTCAGTCTGCCATACATCACTACAAAAGCTACAGCGGGCACCATGAACAGCATGAAAGGATTACAGGATTTATCACTGTTTGTGAAATATATGCCGCTAAAAAAGAAAATAGGGTTGGGAACTTTTTCGGCATTTACAATTGGAGGGTTATCTTTTCCTACTACCAATTATGTAGCAGATTATTTACCGCTTTCTATCGGAATGCACAGTACCAATTTGTCTTTCAGAGGAATGTTAGATTATCAAATTAGTAACTGGTTTGCAACGGTTTCGGGCACGTACATCCGTCGGAGCAACGTTACAATTGATCGTACATCTTATTATACAAATCAACTTCACTATACCAATCAAGTCTTTATGCCAAATGCAACATCATTCAATGTACGAACAGGATTTCGTAATAGTAAATTGATTGCAGAAGCTGTTTTTAATAACTGGACAACACAGGGTGGATTTGATATAAGCAAAAACAACATGCCGTTTTTAAGCA
>JANOTH010000340.1:0-2674 GCA_031416275.1 Ferruginibacter sp.
AAGTACGGCCGGTCCACTCGGCAACGCCATACTGGCGATCTCTCGTAACACCACTTACATCATCTACTATGGCTTTACGCTCTTCGAGCATACGATTAAAAAAAGTACTTTTACCTACGTTTGGGCGACCTGTTATTGCTATTGTGAAACTCATTTTAATTACTATTTTTAAATTACGAATTACGAATTCGCACTCATTATTATTTGGTTCTTACTTTATCGATTTAAAAACTGCGATTACAAATATATTCTTCATTCAATATTCGTAATTGTCATTAATTTAATACCCATATTCCTTCAAATACAACTCATTATCTCTCCACTTAGGACGAACTTTTACATACAGTTCTAAAAATACTTTGTTATCAATAAATGCTTCAATATCCTGCCTTGCAGCTGTTCCTAATTTTTTAATCATGCTGCCGCCTTCGCCGAGAATAATCCCTTTTTGGGTTTCCCTTTGTACAATTATTTCAGCCCTAATTTTTGTTAAAGTTGTTTTTTCTTTATACTCCTGTACTACTACTGCTGTATGATAAGGCAGCTCTTCGTGATACATTTCAAATATTTTTTCTCTTATCAACTCACCCACAAAAAACTTTACAGGCATATCACTCAAATCATCACCTTCATAAAAAGGATGCCCTTCGGGCAAATAAGAAAGAACCCTTTGTAAGAGTTCATCTATGCCATTTTTTTTAAGGGCAGAAATTAATACGACCTCCTTACAGTATGGCTGTTCAGCAAAAAAAGCTTTTACACTTTCAAGCTTCGCAGCATCTTTCACCGAATCTGTTTTATTTAAAACAACAATTACAGGTGCCTTCAATTTTAGTTTTTGGAAAATATCATGGCTTTCGGCAGGATCTTCTCCTGCATCTGCAATTAGCAAAGCAACATCTGCATCTTCCAAACTTCCTTTTACTGCCTGCATCATTTTTTCATGCAGCTTGTATTTCGGATCAATTATACCAGGGGTGTCAGAAAAAATTATCTGATAACCTTCAGCTGATAAAATTGCTTTTATGCGATGCCTAGTTGTTTGAACTTTATGCGAAACAATAGCCATTTTTTCGCCCATAAATGCATTTAGTAATGTGCTTTTACCTGCGTTGGGCTTGCCAAAAATATTTACGAAACCTGCTTTCATTTTTTATGGTATTTAAATAAAAGATTACCACAAACAAGCAAATGAGATGGAGGAGGTAATCATGTTGCTAAAACTAGCAACAACATATAAAAAAAGACTCGGCGTTTGCCGAGCCTCAATTTAGTTGCGAAGACCGGGATCGAACCAGTGACCTTCGGGTTATGAGCCCGACGAGCTACCGCTGCTCTACTTCGCGGTGCAAATATAGGGAGTTTAGATTTCATGTCCTAATAAAAAACAAAAGATGTAACGCTAAATAGTTAAATTAATTTTTCAAAATTTATAAACGATAGAAAATATTAATACATTCACCGTATAAATTTTTTGTATGGAAACAAAGAGAATATTGGTTTGCTTGATAGCTTTTTTCATGATTGTTGCTTGTAAATCAACAGTAAAAAAACAGAACGATAAAGTTTACAGCAGGCATTTGCAGCGCTCTGTTGATATAACTATCATTGCTACAAAAATGCCTGATAAAAAAGAGGAGATGAATTTATTGTTGCTTATTAATAATGATTTAGTTGATGAAAATGAGGCAAAAGATATTGTAGACAGTCTTTATAAAAATAAAAAAATACAGCCTGTGATTTTAATTTCTTTTAAAGGAACTAAAGGAGATTATGGTTTGGAAGAACTGCAAATTCCACTGGCAAAGCAATACAAAAAATTTAATGCGTTTGTGGTGAATGAGTTGTATCCTTTTGTAAAAAAGAAAACTACCATAAGAAGGTTTAATAGCGTTGCTATTGTAGGTTCTGAAAAAGCTGCTTTAGCTGCATTTGACATTGGTTGGAACAACGATGAAAAAATAGAGAAAGTGGGAATGCTCGAAACTGACTTCAGCAACCAGGCATTAGCAAACGACAGCTTAACTTTAAGCGCCATAAACAGCCTAAGAAAAAGACCAAATCTGAGATTTTGGCAAACGTCAGGTATGTCAGATTCAGCTGCCGTGCAGTTCAAAAACAATATGGCCGGTAGAAAAAGTATTCAAGAAAGTAGACTACTGATAACCCCAAATTCAATTGACGAAAGAAATAAAAATTTTGCTGCGTTTCTAGTATGGGCTTTTCACCGATGATTTATTCAACTTTGGCCACGTTGCTAGCACCTGTACTTTGCTTTACTTTTAGCTCAGCTGTTCCTTTAAACAACACGTTGCTTGCACCACTAGCATTTGCAGCAAGTTCTTTTATAACTGTGATATTGACATCACTAGCGCCTGATGCTTTCACGTTACAGTTTTCAGCAACTAAGCCATAAGACTTCACATCGCTTGCGCCACTGCTTTCAATATTTAGGTTTGTTACTGAACCTGAAAGTTTTACTTCGCTTGCCCCACTTAACTTCATATTTAGTTCATTAATTTTTATTTGCCCCCTTAATTCACTTGCACCGCTTAATTGTACATTTAACATGGGCAATTCCATAAGCCCGGCAATAGTAATGTTAGAGGCACCTGATGCCTGTATCTGCTCCAAATTTTTATATGCAACGTACACATTTAATTTTGCGCTACTG
>JANOTH010000341.1:0-1928 GCA_031416275.1 Ferruginibacter sp.
ATAAGAAATACCTTGGTAAAGTAATTGAAGTTAGTGGAGCTGTAGTAGAAGTTTTAAATTTACAGGATACTGCTTTTACTGTTTTACTTGGCGATACGGTAAACATGAGCAGGGTAAGTTGTAGTTTTGATAAGAACCATATTGCTGCCGCAAAAAAACTAGTTGTTGGAAATAACGTAAGTGTAAAAGGAATTTGTACAGGATACCTAATGGATGTTGAATTAAACCGTTGCTTAATAGTTGAATAATTTATAAATAAAATGAAAACTAAAATTTTCTTTACCATATTTTTTGTTGGAGTTTCATTTTTGAGCATGGCTCAGAAAAAGTTTTTTACAAAAAACGGAACTATTGTATTTTACTCAAAAACTCCCGCACAAAATATTGAGGCTGTCAACAAAAAGTCTCTTGTGGTAATTGATATGGCCGCAAATAAAATGGAATTTTCTGTGTTAATAAAAGGATTTGAATTTGAAAAAGCCTTAATGCAGGAGCACTTTAATGAAGATTATTTAGAGAGCGATAAATATCCAAAAGCTGTTTTTAAGGGTTCATTTGAAGAGCCTGTTGTGGATGTTAAGCTCACCGAAAATAAAACCCTTACCCTTAAAGTAAAGGGTAATTTAACTTTACATGGTGTTACCAAAGCCATAAATACAATAGCGGTACTACAAACAAAAAATAATGTGATCAGTGCAACCTCTAATTTTAAAATACTGTTAAGCGATTACAATATAAAAGTGCCTTCCGTAGTTGGTAACGCAATAAGTAAGGAAATTGAGATAAGAGTAAATACGGCGGCCCTGCAGCAAATGAAGTAAACGTTTTTGTATTGTATTAGATACTTGCTTTCAACTTTAATTTTTACATAAATAATAAACATAACAATGAAAAGAATATTACTGTTAATAATAGCAGCATTTTCTATTGAGCAAATTGTAGCTCAGGATACAATACCAGATACAACGCCGGATACCACAAGTATGGTTAGCGGATTGGAAGAGAAAGTTACTTCTGAAAAAGTAACCGGTACTTTTAGATCTACAAGGGTCATTAATTCTCACTCAACAGAAATGTTGCATAAGGGAGAAATGGATTTTAGAATTTTACATCGATTTGGCTCTGTAAAAACTGGTTACAAGAATTTATTTGGGTTAGACTTTGCAAGCATGCGTATGAGTTTTGATTTTGGTATTACCGATAACTTTATGATAGGTATTGGTAGAAGTACCTTGTTGAAGGACATGGATTTTTTTGCAAAAACAAGAATACTACAACAAACAAAAGGCGAAAAAGAAATGCCGATTTCTCTTTTGGTTGCCGGCGGTTATATCGTTATGACGCAAGAATCATTTGCGGCAAAAAAACCAACGTTTGTAGATAGATCATCCTACTACGTACAAATGATTATTGGTAGAAAGTTTTCACCTAATTTTTCTTTGCAGTTTAGTCCAATGGTTCTTCATAACAATACAACTTTAAATCCTACAGATGATCAAACGATTATTGGTCTTGGTGGTGGCCTTCGCTATAAAGTAAGCAAACGCATGGCGCTTATAGTTGACTATAATTACGCTATAGGCGAGCTAGACAAAGCAATTAAAAACCCACTGTCTGTAGGTGTTGATATTGGAACCGGTGGGCATGTATTTCAACTTCACTTTTCTAATTCATCAGGTATGAACGAAAAGGCTTACCTGACGCAAACAACAGGCGATTTTTTTAGAGGTGATGTACGTTTTGGGTTTAACCTCTCTAGAATATTTACGGTGGGCAGAGGTAAAAGCAAATCTTCCTATTGATATTTTAAATTATAACAAATCCTGATTTGGTATTCAAAACATTTTAGGCTTTACTAATAAAATATCGTTTGTAAAGTAAGAATAAACACAATACTGAATACCATTTAAGAAATATTTAAAAAGCTA
>JANOTH010000342.1:0-10516 GCA_031416275.1 Ferruginibacter sp.
AGCCAACCGTCAAGATAAAGATTGTATAATGCAGGAATTAGTTTGCGCCAGGTGAGGTCTCCTGAGCCACCAAAAATGGTGATGATGGTAGGTTTTGTTTTAGTTATATTTTCCATGATTATTTTACCGCAAAGACGCAAAGTCGCTAAGGGTTAGTTTTAATATTTTAAAATAAATTTTTAATCTTTATTCATTTACTTGAAAATTGGTTATTGAATATTCTCAAGTATTTAAATGTTACTTGCTCATGTAAAGTTTACCATTTCCGCGTCTTGCCACCTTAGCGGTTTATTATTGAATAGTTGCATTCCATTCGGTATGAAATATTCCTTCCTTGTCTAAGCGCTCATAAGTATGCGCACCAAAGAAGTCTCTTTGTGCTTGTATTAAATTTGCAGGTAGCCATTTGCTTCTATAACTGTCAAAATAATTTAATGATGCACTTAACGATGGTAATGGAATGGCCTGTTGGGCTCCCATCTGTACAATTTGCCGCAAGGAAGATTGCGATGCAGACAACACTGGGCTGAATTTTTTACCATTTATTATGTTGTTAATTTCAGGTTCTGTTTGATAAGTCTCCATAATATCTTCCAGTATAGCTGCTCTTATGATACAACCACCTCGCCATATTGTAGCTACCGTTTTTAAATCAGTGTTGTATTTATAATTATCAGATGAAGTTTGCAACATGGCTAGTCCTTGTGCATAGGTTATTACAAATGCTGCATACAAGGCGTCTTCTAATAAACTTATAAATTCACTTTTGTCTGTTGATGTCGTTCGAGAAACATTCTGCGGAAAAATTTCAGATGCTACTGCTCTTTCGTTTCTCATGGCAGATAATATTCTTGCAGAAACAGCCGAATCTATGGATGGTATCGGAGAACCCGTTGCCATTGCATCCTGGCTCATCCATGCTCCAGTGCCTTTTTGCTTTGCTGTGTCTTTTATTTTATCAACCAGCATTCCGTTTCCATCTTCATCCTTTTGTAAAAAAACAGCAGCTGTTATTTCTATTAAAAAGGATTGAAGTCTTCCCTTATTCCATGTACTAAAAACCTCATGAAGCTCTTGGTTATTTAATTCTCCATATATTTTTAACAAATGATAAGCTTCTGCAATCATTTGCATAATAGCATATTCAATGCCATTGTGAACCATTTTTACATAGTGTCCTGCAGCCCCTGAACCCATGTATGCTGTGCAAGGTTCGCCGTTTATTTTTGCAGCAATTGCGCTGAGCATAGGTGATAATTTTTCGTAAGCCTGCACATCGCCACCTGGCATTATGCTCGGTCCAAATCTTGCACCTGTCTCACCACCCGAAACGCCCAATCCTACAAAATGAATATGCTCTTTTGCCAGCTCGTCTATTCTTTTTTGGGTATCTGTAAAATGAGAATTACCACAGTCTACGATTATATCTTCTGCGTTTATTAATGGTTTTAATTCTGCAACTACGGAGTCTACAATTGGCCCAGCCGGCACCAATAACATTATAATTCTTGGGAGTTCTAATGCTTCCACAAACGCTTTTATTTCATTAAACCCCCTTACTTTTCTATCTTTTATTTGTTCATTTAAATTATCAGTTTGCTTTACACTTTTATCGTAACCTGCTACACTGTAACCATGGTCGCTCATATTCAATACTAGGTTGCAACCCATTGTACCAAGCCCAATCATCCCATAACTATATTTCGTATCTGTCATAATTTTAAAAATCTTTAAATAAAGCTAACAAAAAAACCTCCGCAACTGCGGAGGTTTTACATAATATAATTTTTATTTTAAGATGCTGATACTGCAGTCTTAGTTGTTTTTGTAGTTTTTGTTTTCTTTACTGCCTTTGTTGAAGCTGGAGTAACCTTATTGGTTGCAGCAGCTTTCATTGAAGTTGCAGGCATTGTTTTACCTTTTAATTTTGCGTAGTCTTCTGTAGTTAAAACTTCTCCTTTAAAACCAATGCTTTTTGAATCATCAGCACCTGCAAATTTTACATTCATGTGCTTATCGATAGGTCCAACAGCAGCTGCATTAAACGTAGCTGTAATCTTTCCTGTTTGTCCTGGCTTGATAGGAGATTTAGTGTAATCACCAACTGTGCAACCACATGTTGGATTAGCACTTTCAATAATCAAATCTGTTTTACCAATGTTTGTTACAATAAAAGTAGAAACAGCAGGAACTCCTTGTGGAATTTTACCAAGATCAATTGTTTCTACCTGAATTTTAGCAATATCATCAGATTTTATTTGTGCAAATGCTCCTGCGGATAAAACCAAGGCTGAAAATGCAAAGAATAATTTTTTCATAAGTATTTTTTTAATTTTTAATATCATTGAGAACAGCATTAGCTGGTGCACTCGCTGCAGGTGTTTTCCAAACTTCACCTTTTATTGTTATAACTTTTGTTTGGGTACCATTGTAGGTGATAGTAACTGGTTTAGTAAATGGTCCTTCAGCGGCTGCATTAAAGCCAACAGTTATTACAGATTTTTCACCTGCATTTATTACTTTTTCTTTATCCCACTGCGGTGTTGTACAACCACACCCTGCCACAACGTTGTCTAATTTGTAAGGAGTTTTTCCTGTGTTGGTCACTTCAAAGTTATAAGTAACAGGTTTGCCTTGTGGTATTTTACCAAAGTCGTGTGATTCTTTAATGCCTAATAAATCATCAGTTAATGGCGCAGCTACATTATTAGAAACTGGTACTGCTTGCTTAGCAGCTTCGCTACCATGATTGTGGCCTGCATGAGGATCTGCAACAGGCACTGTTTGGGCATTTACTACAAAAGAACCTACACACAATGAAGTAATTAAAAATAATTTTTTCATGTAATTAATTTTTATTTTTAGAAGCCAAATATACAAAAATCTTTGCTTTTTAAAATATTTGCGAATCTAATGGCTGTTTTTTAACAAAGCACTTTAAAATCAATATTTTTGCAGCAATTTACAGCTATATGGATACCACAAATAATATGGACGTTGCTTCGGATGAAAAGTTAAGTTTTGATACATTTCGCAATGAGGTGTTGACTGATTATAGATACGCCTGTATAAGTAGAGAGGCGAGTTTGCTTGGAAGAAAGGAAGTGCTAACTGGTAAAGCAAAATTTGGCATTTTTGGCGACGGTAAAGAAGTGCCGCAAATAGCCATGGCGAAGTTTTTTAAACCTGGCGATTTTAGGTCGGGCTATTACAGAGACCAGACTTTTATGTTTGCAAGTGGTTTAGCAACTGTACAACAGTTTTTTGCACAACTTTATGCTGATTCGGATGTAACACACGATCCATTTAGTGCCGGCCGACAAATGAATGCGCACTTTGCAACTCCCATGGTTGATGAAAAAGGAGAATGGTTACCGCTAGCAACTTCAAAAAATATTTCAAGTGATATTGCACCAACTGGAGGTCAAATGCCCCGAGCGCTTGGTCTTGCATTTGCAAGTAAATTTTTTAGAAATGTAAAAGAATTAAAAGGCGAAACGCATTTATCAAACAATGGTAATGAAATTTGTTTCTGTACCATTGGCGATGCATCTACAAGCGAAGGCCATTTTTGGGAAACCATAAATGCCGCTGGCGTTCTACAAGTTCCACTGGCAGTTTTTGTGTGGGATAATGGATATGGTATTTCTGTACCTAAAGAATACCAAACAACTAAAGGTTCAATATCTGATGCATTGGCAGGTTTTCAAAAACAGGATGGAACAAACGGTTTTGACATTTATAAATTAAAGGGATGGGATTATGCAGGAATGTGCGAAGTACTTGAGCCTGCAATTGAACGAATAAGAGAAACGCATACGCCTGCTATTTTTCACATTGAAGAAATTACACAACCTCAAGGCCACTCAACATCTGGCAGCCATGAGCGATACAAAAATGCAGACCGTTTGTTATGGGAGAAAGAATGGGATTGTATAAAGCAAATGCGAAGCTGGATTATTGAAAACGCTTTGGCTGAAGAGGAGGAAATTAAGCTCATTGAAGAGGAGTGTTTTGCACTTGTTAAAACTGGTAAGCAGGCAGCCTGGGAAGCCTATTTATCTCCCATAAAAAATATCCTTGCACAGGCAGTTGATTTATTGCAAAAAACAAACAATGAGGTTGCATTAAAACAGGCAGCAGATTTAAAAGCACTGCGGGAACCATACAAGAGAGATATTTTAAAAGCACTAGCCATTGCATTATATGAAATTCCTACAGGTACAGTTGCTGATGTAAAAAGCTTCTACAATGATCTACTTAAAAAAAATAACAAAGAGTACGACGCATTTTTGTACAATGAAGGACCAAAATCTGCGTTAAAAGTACCGGTTGTGAAGCCTGTTTTTGATGATGCGGGTACAACAGTAAATGGTTACGAAATTTTGAATAAATATTTTGATCAGCTATTTGCAAGCAATAATAAAGTAGCGGCTTTTGGGGAAGATCTCGGTTTTATTGGCGACGTAAACCAGGGTTTTAGCGGGCTGCAGGAAAAGCATGGTAGAGACCGTATTTTTGATACCGGTATTCGTGAACTTACTATAATGGGGCAGGGCATAGGTATGGCTTTGCGGGGATTACGACCTATTGCAGAAATACAATACCTGGATTATTTATTGTTTGGTTTGCAACCATTAAGTGATGATGTTGCTACTACACATTTTCGAACTGCGGGGCAACAAAGTGTTCCTTTAATTGTTCGTACGAGGGGGCATAGGTTAGAAGGGATTTGGCACAGTGGTTCGCCAATGGGAATGATTATAAATGCGCTGCGTGGAATGTATGTTTGTGTGCCTAGGAATATGACGCAGGCAGCTGGAATGTACAACACACTTTTACAGGGCAATGATCCTGGGTTGGTAATTGAATGTTTAAACGGCTACAGGCTAAAAGAAAAATTACCTTCTAATCTTATTGAGTTTACAGTGCCCTTGGGCGTATGCGATATTTTACGAGAAGGTACAGATATTACAATTGTGAGCTACGGTTCTACCTTGCGGATTGTGCAGGAAGCTGCAGAAACTTTGGCAAAAATGCACATAAGTTGTGAAGTGATTGATGTGCAAACCTTGTTGCCTTTTGATATTAATCACAGCATTGTAGCATCCCTTAAAAAAACAAGCCGTATTATTTTTATTGATGAAGATGTTCCCGGTGGAGCAGCTGCTTATATGTTTAACAAGGTGATGGAAGAACAAAAAGGATATAAATATTTAGATGTATCCCCTCGCACGCTTACAGGTAAAGATCATCGCCCGGGTTATGGTAGTGATGGCGATTATTTTGCAAAACCTAATGTTGAAAATGTAGTTGCAGAAATAAAGAGTATGATGGAAGAATAGCTAATATCCAAAGCAGGAATGGTATTTGTAAATCAATGTTATTAATCATTCATTTAAAACAAATAACATGGCTATTGTAAAAGTTCTCGAAGTAATTGCATCATCTCCATTAAGCTTTGATGACGCAGTAAAACAGTGTGTTAAGGAAGTATCTAAAACTATTAGAAACATTGATTCTGTTTGGGTGCAAGATCAAAAAGCACATGTAAAAGATGGGGAAATAGTTTCTTACGGGGTAAACTGTAAAGTTTCTTTTAGAGTAATTGAGGGGGAATAAAAAATTGAAAAAAGCAACATGTTGTCGTGTTGCTTTTTTCTTGTAATTTAAAATATTTTTCTCCTGCAATTTGTATTGGATCTACCGCATATTGCCTGATGATGCTACTTCAAATTATGATAAACTTTTTGTACATCTTCATCCTGTTCAATGTGATCAACCATTTTTAAAACATCGTTTGCATCTTCTTCGCTAAGCTCAACCAACGTACCTGGTATTCGAGTTAATTCGGCGCTAATCAATTCCAATTTTTTATCTTCAATGGCTTTGTTCATATTGCCAAATTCTGCAAAGGCGCATCTAATTATAATATTGCCTTCGGTATCTTCGCCTATTTCTTCCAAGCCAAAATCAATTAGTTCCAATTCTAATTCATCAATATCAAGACCGGTATTTTTTACCTTAAATTCTCCCATGCGAGTGAAAGTAAATGCCACGCTGCCCGTGGTACCCAAAGCTCCTTTTGCTTTGGTAAAATGCATGCGAACGTTGGCAACAGTTCTGGTTGTATTATCTGTTGCTGTTTCTACCAATACTGCTACACCATGTGGTGCATACCCTTCATATACCATTTCATCGTAGCTGCTAATATCTTTACCCATTGCACGCTTTATAGCCGCTTCTACACGGTCTTTGGGCATGTTACAGGCTTTGGCATTCAAGTAACATCTTCTTAAAGCAGGATTATTTTCAGGCTCTGGTCCTGCGGCTTTAACGGCTATGGCAATTTCCTTTCCAATGCGGGTAAAATCTTTAGCCATTTTATCCCACCGTGCAAACATGGCACCTTTTCTAACTTCAAATATGCGACCCATTACTTGTATTTTTTTGAGACTGCGAAAATAGAAATAAGTATTGAGATATTAGAATTGAGTATTTAGATAGGAGTATAGAGATATTAGATTAAAAAGACACAAGACGCAAGACCACGGACCACAGAAAAGAAAAACAAGTAGAATCAGATTCAGGATAAAAAAAGCTACACCGATTTACGATATAGCTTTTAATAAATTTTGTATGAAATATGATTTACTTTTTTATTGCCCTATCGTTTTTATCATCATACCGGCAGGAACCATATCTGTAAGGTTCATTCCATTTAAAATAGCCAATTCATTCAGCTTTGCATCTGGCGTGTTATAATTTTTTAGTGCTTGCTGCAGTGTGATTGCTTTGCTCACTGTTTTTACTTTTACTCGATCTGCTTTTTTATTAATTTTTGCTTGGTCGGTTAACTGTCTAAAGCCTTCCATTGTGTTTTTAAAAACTGGGTAATATTGATTAAAATCTATTGCAGATGTGGCGCCTAATATTAAGTAAATGGTCTTGTTATATTCAATTAAATAAGATAAAATGCGCACGCTAGGTTGTTGTTGCTGCTGTTGTTGTTGCCCCTGCTGCGCTTGTTGTGGTTGCGGTTCGGCTACTATTGCAATTGCGTTTAAACCATTTACAGTGGTATTTTGTGTTTCTAAAGCTCTTAACCCATTCTGTTGTAACATCGTACTTGCTGCCTCCTGCAAATTATTACCCGGTGCAAGTGTCATCATTAAAAGTGCCTTGCCATCTTTTGGCGCAAGTTGTACTCTTTGTGGCGTGTTTTGATAATTCCAATTGCTTGGTATTGGAAATTGAAATTTTAATTCAGGGTGATAAAATACGTTGTTTTCCAAATAGCCTTGTCTAGGATCTTCGCCATATATAAGCCCCTCAATTCTTTGTAAATAGGTATTTCTATTTATGATGGCATTTGAGAGGTTTAGCTTCTGCTTCCAGTCAACAGCTAACTTATTTACCGTTACATACCTATCGCCTGGGTTTGGGTGAGATGACAAAAATGTAGGCAATTCTGCAGATTCAGTGCCTTCAGATTGGCGCTCTAATGTAAGAAAAAAATCTGCCATTTGCTTTGCATCGTAGCCGATTTTTGAGGAATATTCTACACCCAATTCATCTGCCTGGCGCTCTGCATCTCTTCCAAATTTTAAAAATAACAAGCCTAACCCCTGTGATGCTGTTTCTGCAAAACGACCAAGCTCAGGGTTAATTATTACTCCTGCAAGTATGCCTAACTGTCCAAACAATGCATTGCGTTGTTGAGAAACTGTGTGCCTTGCAGTAATATGCCCGGTTTCGTGGCCTAACACACCAGCAAACTGAGCCTCATTGTTAAAGTGGGCCATAATCCCTCTGGTAAAATATACATAGCCGCCTGGTACTGCAAATGCATTTAGAACCTCTGAGTCAACAATTTTAAATTCGTAATTAATATTTGGTCTGTGAGAAATGGCAGCCATTGCTTTGCCTTTTTCGGTAATAAACTGTTGTAAGGCTTTATTGTCGTACAAACCATATTGCGCAACAATTTGCGGGTCAGCTTCTTTGCCCATCGCTATTTCCTGCGCCTCTGACATTAAGACTACCTGCCGCTTGCCTGTAACAGGATTGCGTGCACAATTGTTAAATAAAAAAAGCGATAAGATTATACCTGCGAAGAGTGAAGATTTTTTCATGTTAATGTTTGGTTATGGTTTACAAAGATGATACCAAACCATTTATAATAATACAGTATAGCTTGCTTTTACTTTGAAGCAATTTGCACCTAAAAAGCTGAATAATGAAAAAATGATGAGGGTAGCCCGGGTAGCAGCGAAAAGCCAGCAAGCGAGGAACGAGTGCGGACTTGTAGCGTATAACCGGATACAAATGATGAGTGGAAATTATCTGCTCATGCTCCTAAAAACTACCCATTTCAACAGTAAATACTCAATAGTAAACAGTAAATTTGCAGCATGAGCAAAGGAAAAGTTTTGATGGCTATGAGCGGTGGTATTGACATTACCGTGGCTGCGCTTATGCTTCACAAAGAAGGGTATGAAGTTGTAGGAATAACTATGAAGACGTGGGATTACGAAACGAGCGGTGGCGGTAACACCGGCAAAAAGGAAACTGGTTGCTGTAACCTAGATAGTTTTAATGACGCACGGCAAGCTGCGGTACAACATGGATTTCCACACTTTATTTTAGATATTAGAGAAGAATTTGGTGGTTTTGTGATTGAAAATTTTGTGGAGGAATACATTGCAGGCCGCACACCTAATCCTTGCGTAATGTGCAATACACATATAAAGTGGCGGGCTTTGCTTAAACGTGCAGATGCTTTGAATTGTGATTTTATTGCAACTGGGCATTATGCTCAAGTACACCAGCACACAAATGGAAGGTATTTTATAAGCAAAGGCATAGATGATACAAAAGACCAAAGCTATGCGCTGTGGGGATTGCAGCAAGATTTATTAAAGCGTACTTTACTGCCGCTTGGTACTTACCACAAAACCGAAATCAGGCAAATGGCTCATGATTTTGGTTACCCTGAGCTTGCAAAAAAAAGTGAGAGTTATGAAATTTGTTTTGTACCCGATAATAATTACCGTGGCTTTTTAAAACGCAAAGTTGAAGGGTTGGAAGAAAGGGTAAATGGCGGAAATTTTGTTGACACTGAAGGCAAAATTTTGGGTAAGCACAAAGGATATCCATTTTATACAGTTGGGCAAAGAAAAGGGTTAGATATTGCATTGGGCAAACCTGCTTTTGTAACGAAAATAATTCCTGAAACAAATACGGTTGTATTGGGCGATGAAGAAGCTTTGAACCAAACAGAAATGACGGTGCGTGGAATAAATTGGATGAAATACGAAGGAATTACAGATGGAATGGAAGCGGTTACAAAAATTAGGTATAAAGACAAAGGTGCCTTAAGCAATATGTATGCAACGGACGGTGGCATCACTGTAAAATTTTGTGAAAATGTAAAAGGTGTAGCACCTGGTCAAAGTGCCGTTTTTTACGAAGGCAATGATTTGATAGGTGGCGGCGTTATACAAAGGGGATTTTTATGATAAAGCCTTCCTTTTAAAAATTGTATATTTATTTTATGAAAAAAATAATTCCAATATTGGCTTTGATTGTTTTTTTTGCAGCTTGCAAAAAGCAAAATGAGCAGTTTCAAACGATACAAATTGCTGATTATGCACCGCTAACTGTTGGTAAATTTATTATCTACAGTTTGGACTCGCTTGTTTATATAAACTTTGGCGCTACTGAAGCCCACAGATTTTATGAAGTAAAATATTTAACGGTAGATTCTCTAAATGATATTTTAGGGCGAAAGGCTTTTAGAATAGTGCGTTATATTAGGACCTTGCCAAACGGAACCTTTACTCCTGATAATACTTTTTTAGCGGTTAATACGGGAACTAATTTAGAGTTTACCGAAAATAATCTTCGATTTTTGAAATTAACGCAACCAATAAAAGACAATAGAACATGGAAAGGTAATTCAGCTATTGATGTAACCTCTATTGGTTCAGACTTACAGTATTTAGCTGACTGGGATTATACTTACAGCGATGTTGATCAACCTAAAAAAGTAGGAACATTTAATCTAACAAATACAGTTACGGTTAATCAAATTGATGAGTCAGTAAATCTTCCGGTAATTCCACCAGGGCAACCCAATCAAACAAATATTGCATCGAAAGATTTTTCTAAAGAAATTTATGCAAAAGGAATTGGGCTAGTCGAAAAAGAATTTGTTCATTTTGAATACCAACTTGCTTTTCCGGGCTACATTGGTTATGGTGTAAAACTCGTAATGGTCGCTCATAATTAGTGAACGATCAATACACAACCTTACCCGATTCTACTATTTTTACGCTATAAACGGTTACTTTTTTCTTAGAAAAGCAATTAAGTCTGTGTTGGGGATGTTCGTTTCTCCTGTTTGCCTTATTAAAGTTATAAGTTGCCCACGGTGGTAAGATTGGTGGTTAAATAAATGCATAAGCATTTCGTACACCGGTTGTTTAAATTGGTCTTTCTTCGAATTTTTATA
>JANOTH010000343.1:0-20272 GCA_031416275.1 Ferruginibacter sp.
GTTTGTCTTTTTTACACTTTCTAAAATGGTAAACCAATCTAGCGGACGAATTGTTGCGACATCGATTACCTCGGCTTCTATACCTTCTTTGGCTAATTCTTCCGCAGCACCTAATGCCACTTTCATCATTTTATTAAACGAGACAATGGTAACATCTTTTCCTTCTCTTTTTATAAAACATTTGCCAATAGGTAATACATACTCTTCTTCAGGCACATCGCCTTTTTCACCATACATCACCTCACTCTCCATAAACATCACCGGATCATCATCTCTAATGGCAGCTTTCAACAAACCTTTTGCATCATACGGATTGCTTACAGAAATTACTTTTAAGCCTGGGATATTTGCATACATACTTTCAAAAGCAGTACTGTGTTGTGCACCTAATTGTCCGGCACTACCATTGGCACCACGAAACACAATCGGGCAACCAACCTGTCCGCCACTCATGGCAAGCATTTTAGATGCAGTATTTAAAATTTGGTCTAACGCTAATACAGCAAAATTCCATGTCATAAATTCAACAATTGGGCGAAGACCATTTTGCGCAGCACCAACAGCAATTGCAGAAAAACCAAGCTCTGCAATCGGCGTATCTATAATTCTTTTTTCACCAAATTCTTCCAGCATTCCCTGGCTAACCTTATAAGCGCCATTGTATTCTGCAACTTCCTCTCCCATTAAAAAAACCCTGTCATCTTTTCTCATTTCTTCCTGCATGGCTTCTCTGAGAGCCTCTCTAAACGCTATTTGACGCATAATTGGTATTGAGTATTTAGTATTAAGTATTGAGATTTAGATTTCTAAATTCAAACAAATTTATTATAACAAGGTTAGATAAGCAAATCTGTGCTTAATAATCGTTAGGTAATAGCTTTCTATTTGAATATTGAAAATTGTATGTTGAACATTGAACATTTTTAAATTCAAAACCAAAATATTCAATAATCAATTTTCAGTGCTCAAGTTTCAAGTATTAACTCTACTTCATCTATAGGTTCTCTATCACCATCGCACTCGCTCCTCCGCCGCCATTACAAATTCCGGCAGCACCATACTTTGCATTATTCTGTTTTAAAACATTTAATAATGTTACAATTATTCTTGCACCGCTTGCTCCTAATGGATGACCGATGGAAACCGCACCACCATTTACATTTACTTTTGATGCATCTAGATTCATGCGTTTTGTATTTTCTAAACCAACTACAGCAAAAGCTTCATTTAATTCCCAATAGCTGATGTCGCTCATTTGTAAACCGGCTTTTTCAACTGCTTTTGGTACGGCAATAGATGGTGTTGTTGTAAATAATTCAGGTGCCTGTTCAGCATCTGCATAACTTACTATTCTACCAATAGCTTTTAAACCAAGCTCTTCTAATTTTCTTTTGCTTATCAATACAACAGCAGCAGCGCCATCATTCATTGTACTGGAGTTTGCGGCCGTTACCGTTCCATCTTTTACAAATGCGCCTTTAAGGCCTGCAATTTTATCAAACTTTACATTAAAAGGTTCTTCATCTTTTGAAAAAATAATTGCATCACCTTTTCTTTGTGGAATTGAAACCGGAACTATTTCGTTTTCAAATTTACCTTCGTTTATTGCCGCCTGAGAACGTTTGTAACTCTCTATTGCAAACGCATCTTGGTCTTCTCTGCTAATACCACAACTTGTTGCGCAAAACTCTGCTGCATTGCCCATGGCTTTGCCATCATACACATCTGTAAGGCCATCTTTAGCAAGCCCATCAATTAATTGTACGTTGCCATATTTATTTCCCCAACGCATATTTTCTGTGTAAAAAGGTACGTTGCTCATACTTTCCATTCCACCTGCTATTACTATATCAGCATCGCCCAACATAATACTTTGTGCCGCCTGTGAAATTGATTTCATGCCACTTGCACAAACTTTATTGATTGTGGTACAATTTACCTCGTTCGGTAAACCAGCTAATTTTGCTGCCTGCCTTGCAGGTGCCTGCCCAAGGTTTGCCTGTATTACAGAACCCATTAAAACATCTTCAATTTGTTCAGCTTTCAACCCACTTTTTTCCAAGGCGCCTTTAATAGCAGCAGCACCCAATTGTGTTGCTGAAAGATCTTTTAATGAACCACCAAAACTTCCAATTGGCGTTCGAACAGCCGACAAAATATATACTTCTTGCATGAGGTTTTTTTTGATTGCAAATGTAAGTTTTATTGAACAATGAAATCTCGCTAATCTGCTCCATTATAAAACAAAAAATCCCGCCTTTACGGGCAGGATTTATTTCATTTTATTTTTTAAAATTATCTTTCTTTTCTTTTGAAAACTTCGCCATTAGGCAACACTTTCAATTTTGCCTTCTCGTCGCCTTTATTAAGTTTAATTTCGTACATATCCATATTCTTGTCATTTTCTTTATTTATTTCTTCAATCTTATAACCTGGATATTGATCGTTCAATGTTTTGTTTACAGCATCAGGTAAACGAGAATCACCGGGAATTCTTGTAGATGTTTTTACCCAATCTCCAAAATTGTTGTACCAAGAGGTAATATCATTACCTCTATCTTGAAATGTTACATAATAATAACTGTTATCCATAGGCAATTCGTCTGTTTCTACAGGCGTATACTCAACCCACACAGGCGATGCGGCTGTTGGATACTTTTGCTGAAATGCATATTCAATCGTATCGGGAACTTCTTGTGTTGTAATGGTTTTTTTGGTTCCTTCAGTCATTGATTTTACCGCCACATCTTTTACAGATATAGTCGTATCTGTTGTTGTAACTACTTGATCTTGCTTTTTTTCGTTGTTACAGCTTATAACTGTAATGCTTGCAGCTACTGCAAAAAGGCACATTGTTAATTTCATAATTAATTTGTTTGTTTAGGAATAGATTGAAAAAATTATACCAGAAAATTATTTTGATAGCTAAATGGTTCGATATTTGTTAAAGATGTTTAACAAAATAAAACTTTTTAAAAAACACACTTATGAAAAGAATTCTTCGCAAATCTGTTATGGCTTTTACGATGTTAAGCCTTTTTGCAAATACAATTGACGCTGCAAATTTGGTAAACAACATAACAAACCCATTCAACCCGGGTATAACACCAACACCAACTGTCGTGATACCATTTGCGCCAACAAGTTCACCCGCATTATCTATAAAAGATGCGCTTAGTGAATTTAAAAACCTAAGTAAGGCTGAAAGAAATAGCCGTATTAAAGATGTAAAAAAAGAATTGAAGGAATATAAGAAGGCAAAAAAAGCAGGAAAAGAGCCTAGTACTAATACATTGTTATTAGTAATACTTGCACTTCTCTTACCACCATTAGCAGTTTACCTACATGAAGGAGAAATAAACAACAAATTTTGGATTTCTCTAATCCTTACACTGTTATTTTTTATCCCCGGTGTAATCTATGCTTTGGTTGTAGTTTTAGGTAAAGACTAAATTTAACCATACTGATATTTTAAAGGCCGCTGCAATTTGTAGCGGTTTTTTTATGATTTAATTCTTGGGTCTATGATGCTGTACAGTATATCTGCAAGTATGTTTATTAAAATAAAAATTATCGCACTTAAAAGAACTGCTCCCATCACAACTGGATAGTCTAGTTTCTCTAAAGCATTTACAGTAACCTTTCCAATTCCTTTCCAACCAAAAATATATTCAACAAAAAAAGCACCCGCCAATAATTCTGCAAACCAGCCTGTTATTGCTGTTACAACAGGGTTTAGCGCATTGTGCAATGCATGTTTAAAAATTACGGCTCGTTTTGATAATCCTTTTGCAAAAGCGGTTCTAATAAAGTCCTGCTGCAACACATCTAGCATGGAACTTCGGGTGAGCTGTGCAATTACGGCGAGCGGCCTTATGCCAAGTGTAAACGCAGGTAATACAAGGTTCTTTAATGCTAAATATTTTTCACCTGTCACTTCATCTATTTCAAATAAACTTCCTGTTATGTTCAAACCTGTATAATTGTGCAAGAGGTATCCAAAAAAATAAGCAATAATAATTGCTATAAAAAAAGATGGTGCGGAAATGCCTGCTATGCTTACAAGTATAGAAGTCTTGTCTATCCAAGTATCTTTTTTAATAGCGGATATTACTCCTAATAAAATTCCAAAAAAACATGCAAATATCATTGCTGTAAATGCTAGTATTAAAGTTGCAGGCAAAGCTTCTGCAAGTACTTCAGTTGTATCTTTTTTTGTTTGATAACTTTTGCGGAGATAAGGAATTTTCAACCCTACCTTGGTTTTCCTTCCAACAAAAAATCCTTTTAATTTTTTCTTTTCAATATCTGCAGTTGAATGAATGGCAATTGGGGAAACATCGTTTACATACAACAAAAACTGCTTCCATTTTGGTTGATCTAGGTACAGGTCTTTCCGAATATTGTCCAATGTTTTTTTATCGCCCGTTTGCCCAACTATAAGCCTAGCCGGGTCACCAAAGCCCTGAAACATTACAAATACCAATGCCAATACTCCCGGCAGCACTAGCAATGCGTATAACAGTTTTTTAAAAATCGAATTCAAAGGGGAATCATTTTAATTAAGATTTTTAAAATCTGTCCAGCTCAGTTTATTTTTAACAACGGCACCATCCATTAAATACAAAGTGGGGTTAACCCTTGCAACCGTTTTCATTACTGTTGCATCACAGGTTAAGAGAATGAGATTACTCAAATATTTACTGTCTATTTTTTTCATTCTTACTTTTACAGGCGTTAGCTGGGAGGTCACAACCATAACTTTTTTTCCTGCAGCTAAAAACCGATTTATTAGCGCAACATCTTCTTCCCAATTTGTGGGATACGTTTCCAAATCTTTAATATAGAGGAGGTAATATTTTCCTGCGGTATTTAAAACAGCATCTGTAGTATCTGTTCCACTTTCTGTAGTTAGTGAAAAATCACTTATCACAGGTATGTTATTGCTTCCTTTTTGTACGAGCGTTTGTTTTCTATCTACAAATTCCCAAGTGCTGTCAGGGGTGGCATCTGCTTTAAATTCTTTTTGAACCCCTTCTTTTTTATAAACGAAAATATAATCATATTTATCTTGAATAGCATTGGCAGGCATTTTTTGTAATTCTATTATGTTATTGCCTTTTTTGTACGGTAGGCAATCTATTAAAGGCAAACTGCGTAGCACATACCATTGTAATGCTAAAATTAGTAGGGTTGCAGATAAAACATATAAAAAACAAAAGAACGGCTTAGCTATTGGATTTATATATTTTATGTTTATTAAAAGTAGGAAAGCTAAAATAACCAACACAATATCTTTTGAAAATGTTTGGATTGGTGTCAATGGAATGCAATCGCCAAAGCAGCCACATGCTCTAATTTTACCTGTAAATAAAACGTAAGAGGTTAAAAAAGTAAAGAAGATCATCAGTAACAACAAAACAACTGTGGTTAGCTTCTTCATCCATCCTATTAATAACGCAACGCCTACAACTACTTCAAGCGTTATCATAATTATAGAAAACAACAATGCATACTCGTCAAAAATTTTCATTAGCCCAGGCATAAACCCACTACCATTCCAAGCTTCAAAAAATTCCTGCATTTTAAATGCTAGTCCCTTAGGATCGATGGCTTTTACCAGACCTGAAAAAATGAATAATAATCCCGTAAAAATTCTAGCGACAGTAACAAAAATTTTCATTTTCAAATATTTTAATGTTTGCCTTCACTAATTAATATGAGCCCAAATACGGCATAGTTCAAAATATCAAATAGGTTAGCATCTACACCCTCACTCACTAAAGTAACTCCATCATTTCCTATTATTTGTTTAATTCGTAAAATTTTTGATAGCGATAAATCAACAAAACTTTGCTGGCTCATTTCTCGCCAAGCCTCGCCATAATCATGGTTTTTATCTTTCATTAATGCCTTTGCCATAGCTGCTTTTTGGTCGTACAAATCCCTCACTAAGGCCACATCTAACTCCTCAGGCTCATCACTATTTATGTCTAATTGAATCAAACCAATAATTGCATAATTTAAAATTCCTGCAAACTCACTCTTTATATCATCATCAATTTTTTGTGCAATTCCTTCTTGTATATTTCTTATACGTTTTGCTTTAATATATATTTGATCAGCTACAGATATTATTCTGTAAACACGCCATGAGGTACCATAATCGGTTGTTTTTTTAAGAAAAGTGCTTCTGCATGTTTCAATTATTTTGTCATATTGATCGTCTGTTGTCATTGGCCCATTTTTATTCTGCATATTTGTGTATTGCTTCAAAATTACAATTACTACTGCAATGTTTACTATTAACTGTAACGGAAAATTAATATCTACAGAAAGGCCCATTGTAATGGGAATTATAAACGCTACACCTGATTCTTTTTACAAAGGCGATTTGGATAAAGGACAAGATGGTATTTTAAAACTTGCTACACAAATGTTGGATGATGGTGCAACCATCTTAGATATTGGTGGACAAAGTACCAAGCCAGGAAGTAAATCTGTTGGAGTTGAAATTGAAATGCAAAGAGTAATTCCGGTTATTGAAATGATTCGTAAACATTTTCCTGACGCAATTGTTTCTGTTGATACTTACCAAAGTGAAGTTGCAAATGCAGCAGTAACGGCAGGTGCAGGCATAGTGAATGATGTTAGTGCAGGAAGCCTGGATACTAAAATGATAGAAACGGTTGCAGGTTTAGGCGTACCATATATATGTATGCACATGAAGGGCACCCCCGAAACTATGAATACACAAACAGGCTATGAAGATATACTTAAGGAAATGCTCGACTATTTTATAGCAAAGGTTCATGAATGCAGAACTGCAGGTATTAAAGATGTTATTATTGACCCAGGTTTTGGTTTTGCAAAAAATGCAGAACAAAATTTTTATTTACTAAAGCATTTATCCATTTTTAAAATGCTTGATTGTGCAATACTTGCAGGCTTATCAAGAAAAAGTACTATTTACAAAACCCTAAACGTTACCGCCGCTGAAGCACTCAATGGAACCTCTGTTTTAAATACTTTAGCTCTAAACAATGGCGCAAATATTTTAAGGGTACACGATGTAAAAGAAGCAGCGGAAGCGATTACCTTGTTTGAGGAGTATAAAAAGGCATAAAAAAAGCAGCTCAAAGTGAGCTGCCGTTTTTAAAATCATTACTGTTATCTTGGGTTTTGGCCTTGCTGTTGCATTTGTTGTTCTTGCATTTGCTTTGCAGCTTCAGGGTTAGCCTTTGTTAAACTATCAGTATACTTTTTCTGCATTTCTTGAAACTTCTTTTGCTGTGCAGCTACATCAGCAGCAGCTTGTTGTTTTGTAAGAATTTCTAAAACTTCAACTTCAAATATTAAATTTTCATTTGGTCCTATATCTCCACCTGCACCGGCAGCGCCGTATCCTAAACTTGATGGAATATAAATTTTGCCTTTTGCTCCTTTGCTCATCAACTTTAAGCCGTCAGCCATACCTGGAATAACACCGCCACCTAAAGACATATCGTTTGTAAGGTTAACTGTAAGCGGATCTAAATGCCCTTTAGAGGGATCAACATTTGAATCAAACATTTTCCCTGCTATCGTTTTACCCGTGTACTTAATTTTTGTGATCATAGTGGTATCCAACATTGGGCCTGTACCTGCCTGTAAAATTTCTACATAAGCGCCTTGGGTAGTTTTGGTAGCTTTAATATTATTCTTTGCAAAATATTCTGTCAAAATTTTATCATCTTTTACAAGTTGTGCAGCAGCTTTTTGCTTACCCGCAGCTTCCTGTGCAACAACATTTGCTTGTCTAGCTTTGTCAGCTTCTTCCTGTGTTTTGTAAACATTTAAAATTCTAATGTTAGTATACAAAAATTGCCCTTTTTTCATGAAAGGAGGCATTGCTTCAGGCTGCTTTTTAAATACAGTATCTGTCAACATTTTGGTTGAAAGACTATCTCCTTTTTTTAATTGCTTAAACAATTTAAAGTATGCAGGTGGTAGGTTTAATGAATCGAAAGTGATGATTTGTGCACCACCCATATCTCTTGTGCTATTTAAAATTGAATCTTTTTTACCATTGTTGTACACTGAGGTAAAATGAAATTCAATAAACTGACCTGGTTTTAAAGTTTCACCTTTTCCGTCAGCAATAATTTTGTACTCCATTCCTTCTTCCCCTTTTTTGTAAGGTGAATTACAGGCTGCAAATAGAACCGCTGCCATTAACAATAGATATGCGTTTTTTCTCATTTTGTGTTGTGTTTATTTTAAAATGTATAAGTACTTAATTCTTGTTTATGTTCCATCATGGCAGTTTTAAAATCAACCACTGCCTTTTCTAAATTATCGAAAGTGGCACCTCCTGCTGCGTTGTAGTGGCCGCCGCCATTAAAGTAAGTTCTTGCAAATGTATTTACATCAAACTCACCTTTGCTTCTAAACGAACATTTCCGCTCCTCTCCCCTGTCAATAATTATTGCAGCAAATTTAATTCCTTCTATGCTTAAAGGGTAATTTACCAGCCCTTCTGTGTCGCCTGTTTTAATATCAAATTTTATAAGGTCCTGCTGCGGTATAGATATTAATGCCGTGTTGAATTCATAAAAAACTTCCATTCTGTTCAACAATACATTGCCAATAAAACGCAAACGTGCTTCACTACCATTATCAAATAACGCTTCGTGTATGGGTGCATGTATTAATCCCAATTCTTTTAAATGGGCTACCATTCTATGCACACTTGCTGTAGTTCCCGGAAAACGAAATGAGCCTGTATCCGTCATAACTCCGGCATACAAACACTGCGCAACTTCGTTGTTAATTTTTTCAGACTGCCCAGAGTTTATTATAAAATCGTATACCATTTCACAGGTGCTACTCTTAGAAGTATCACTTACTCCGAAAGCAAATTTCTCGGTCTGTGGTTCTTGGTGATGGTCTATTAAAATTCTTTCGCCTTTTGCTTCATTTAATACATCTTCCATTTTTTTAGTACGGCTAAGGGTATTAAAGTCCAGACAAAAGATCCAGTCTGCAACATTTATAATTTGATTGGCTTCATCAGTTTGCCTTTCATAATCTAGAACTGACTTCACACCGGGCATCCACCCAATAAATGCAGCCCAGTTCGTTGGCGAAATAACAGTTACATCGTGCCCAAACTGAATAAGAAAATGATAGAGCCCAAGTGTTGAACCCATTGCATCGCCATCTGGCTTTTGATGCATAGTGATCACTATCTTTTTAGTAGTGGTTAAATGTTGGAATAAATTTTGAACTTGTTGCATAAAGGCGGCGCAAAAGTAAGTAAAAACATTGTTACTGCTAGTATCAACCAATAGTTTTATAAAAGACCGCTTTCATTAATAGTTCTTCAACATAGAATTTATGAACACATAAATATTCTTTTATTTACATTTGCGCAAAAATTATATAATGACTAACAGAACTTTTACAATGATAAAGCCTGATGCTACCCAAAATGGTAATACAGGTGGTATATTAGAAATGATTAATGCTGCAGGTTTTCGTATTGTTGCTATGAAAATGACACACCTAAGTGCTGCAAAAGCAGGCGAATTTTATGCTGTTCACAGTGAGCGCCCTTTCTATGGAGAATTGGTTGAGTTTATGAGCCGTGGCCCAATTACTGCCGCAATATTGGAAAAAGAAAACGCTGTAGAAGATTTTCGTAAACTAATAGGCGCTACAAACCCCGCACAAGCTGATGAGGGAACTATTCGTAAAAAATATGCAACTTCTATTGGCGAAAATGCAGTCCACGGGAGTGACAGTGATGAGAATGCAGCTATTGAAGGCGATTTCTTTTTTAGTAAACTAGAGCAGTTTTAACATCACATAATTATTTTTTTAGAAAATCCTACTTCGGTAGGATTTTCTAATTTAGGCAGGGTAATTCTTTATGAAGATTTTCTCTTTGGGGCCTTTGCTTTAACTTGCTGAGCAATGCACGTATCACTGACAATAATAAAATACCCTACTAAATTTATTCCTTTTGCATTCTTTGCTATGGCAATTATGCGTTTGCCCCTGAGCCTCAAAAAAAGTATTTCCTTTTACAAATTGATGGGTACAGGTAAAAATGGTACGTTCGATAAAACGCCTGATTTAAACCAATGGGCCATTATGGCTGCTCATAAAGAGGAACAAAAAGAGGTAACTATAGAAAATCTTTATGGAACATTTGTTGCAAAATGGCTTAACCGTTTTAACTGTACAAGCAATATTTACATTTTACAGCCTATAGAGGGACATGGTTTTTGGGACGGCAAGAAGCCTTTTGGTAACCTAGCACCAAAATCAGACTATGAAGGAAAAATTGCTGTTATAACTAGGGCAACTATTAAGCTAAACAAATTAAAATACTTTTGGGAGAACGTTGCTCCGGTTGCTGCTAAAATGGTAAAGGCAGATGGATTCATTACTTCTTATGGTGTCGGCGAAATTCCGTGGATAAAACAAGCAACTTTTAGTATTTGGGAAAGTAAGGCTGCCATGAAAAATTTTGCATACGGCATGAAAGAACACGCTGAGGTTATTGAAAAAACGAGAAAACAAAAGTGGTACAGTGAGGATATGTTTACGAGGTTTAAAGTAATTGGTGAGTGGAAGGGATAATGTAGTGTTAATAGGTTTAGGGTTGCGAGTCAAGAGTTACAAGTAATAAGTTACGAATGGTTGGTATGAATAATTAATTGAAGAAAATATGAAAAATATCAAAATTATAGAAGTTCCGTCTGAAATTGGGGCAGGAACAAGAGGAGCATCGTTGGGTGTAGATGCAATTAAAATAGCCGCTTTGGATTTTATGAGCAACTTCTTTGTACACTTTCCATCAGAAAAAATTGAGGTCGAAAACAACTTACTTTTTGAGCCCATTAAATCGCCTTACGCCAAGCGTATTCAAGGCGTATTAACCATGTACGAACGTATTAGCAAGAGTGTGAGTGAGAGTATAAAAGGTAATTTTTTTCCTGTTGTTTTAAGTGGCGATCATAGCAATGCCGGAGGTACTATTGCGGGTATAAAAATAGCTAAACCAAAAAGTAAGCTAGGTTTAATTTGGATAGATGCTCACGCAGATCTGCACACTCCTTATACTACCCCAACGGGTAATATGCACGGTATGCCATTGGCAACTGCTATAGCTGAAGATAATTTAGAAAGCAGCGTGCATGAAATTGATGAAAAGACAGCTGCCATGTGGAGCCAGCTAAAAAATATTGGAAAAATTTCTCAAAAAGTTTTACCGGAAGATGTTGTATTTATTGCTTTGAGAGACTTTGAAAAAGAAGAAAAACATTTGATAGAAAAGCATGGAATGAAGGTTATAACTACGGCAGAAGTTCGAAGAAATGGCGCCGAAAGTGTTAGCAGAAAAGCCTTAAGACACCTTAGTGACTGTACAGATATTTATGTAAGTTTTGATGTAGATAGCTTAGATGCAGCTATTTCTCGTGGCACAGGAACGCCAGTGAGCAACGGTTTGAGAGAAAGAGAAGCAGAAGATTTAATAAGTAAATTTATGCAGAACAGAAAAATATGCTGCTTTGAAATTACGGAAGTAAACCCCACATTAGATAAAGAAAACCTAATGGCAGAAATAGCCTTTAATATTTTGCAACGAAGTGTAAATGTATTAATGATGAACTAATAAAAAATCCCTCGTAGTGAGGGATTTTTTGATTCTATTAATCGAGGATTAGTAAAGTGGTATTATTAAAATTTTATTTTACAAGGCACCATCCCCTATATCCATAGATTTAGTTCTTTTTGAGGCAAGTGACGGGTCCATTTCAATAGCTTTATCACACATTCCCTGTCCTTTTGTTTTTTGCCCAATTTTTTGGAAAGTTAATCCGGCTTGGTATAATGCCTTAGCATCTTTAGGATCAGCTTCTAGCAATTGCTGGCAATAACTAAGCGAACGGTCATATTGCTTTTGTTCGTATAAAATTTGAGCCAGGTCTCTCAGCATTTCCTTATTGCCTTTCTTTTGGTAGATTCCCAATAATTTTTCTTCTCCTTTAGCATACTGCCCGCTGTAAAGCAAGGCATAGCCGTAGTTTTCGTTGTAATCGTTGCTGGTAACATACCCATTTTTTGCAGCTGTTTCAAAAGCTGTAACTGCACTTCTGTAATTATTGTTGTTATAGTAAAGCAAGCCAAGTTCGTAAGCCCAAGCATTTTTTTCAGGGTTTAGGGCTGCTGCTTTTTCAAAATAAGGAACAGCTTTTCTATAAACTTCCATATCCATGTAGGTTCTGCCTAAAGTATAATTTACTAAAGCATCTTCAGGATTCTTTGTTAATGCCTTTAAGAGAAATTTTTCTGCCGCAACATAATTTTCTGATTCATAATTACACAGTCCGATTATTCTTTCTGAGTTATCGCAACCAACACACTTGTTGGCAAATTCCGCGGCCTTATCCCATTGGCGATAATCATAAAAAAGATTGGTAAGCTCTTTAATTATTTGCATGTTGTTTGGCTGCAATTCATAAGCCTTTAAAAAGTTTGCTTTCAATTGGTCTGTTTTACGCATTTCTTTGTTTGCGAGACCATTTTCAATGTAGGCTTCAGTATAATTTTTGTTGAAAGAAATGGCTTTCTCAAAGTTTGAGGAAGCTGTTAAAAACCGTTTCTCATTTTTTTCAGCTATGCCTTTTTCAAAATAAAAGGTTGAGCTATCTACAAAATTGTTTGCAAAGCTTTGATGAGCGCAAAAAATGCTGAGGATTAGGATGGATTTTTTCATAGTTGGGATGGTGCAATTTTAATACCGCTATTGTAACACCAAAGCACTAAACGCATTTATGCGTATGTTTATTTTGTAGAGCTTTTTCTTTTTATCAACACTTTCACAAATAATGTTGTTGTTGATATAATTTCCGCTGCCCCAATAGGCCAAATCGTCTGTATTGTGTATTTCAACCCAGCTGCTTTTACCCTTTAGTTCGATCACTTTTGCTTCATGTGCATAATCAATCATATTAAGTATTACAACCACGTCATTTTTTCTGTCTTTTGCTTTTCTTCTGTAAGTTATTATGCCGTCTTCTGGCCTTGAAATATCTTCCCAATTAAATCCTTTTTTATCAAATTGCTGTTCGTGCAATGCCGCTATATTTTTATACAAGTGGTTTAAATTTCTCACGCACGCTTGCATTCCATTATGCGGACTGTATTGTAATAACTCCCATTGTAATTCACTGTCATAATTCCATTCACTTGTTTGCCCAAACTCGTTACCCATAAACAACAATTTTGCTCCCGGGTGCGTGTACATATAGGTGTAGTACAAGCGCAGATTTGCAAATTGTTGAAATTCATTTCCGGGCATTTTGTATATCATGGGGCTTTTGCCGTGCACAACTTCATCGTGGCTAAGTGGTAGCATAAATTTTTCATCATAAAAATACATCATGCTAAAAGTGAAATCATTTTGTGCGGCAGGTCGTCTTAATCCTTTCTTTTTAAAATATTTAAAAGAATCGTGCATCCAGCCCATCATCCATTTCATGCCAAAGCCCAACCCGTTTTTTGAAGTTGCCAGGGTGATGCCAGACCAATCACTTGCCTCCTCTGCTATGGTTTGTACATCAGGATATTCCCTGTAAACCATATTATTAAAATCTTGGAGAAACGAGATCGCTTCCTCATTATCGTTTCCACCTTTTTCATTTGGTTCCCACTCGCCTTCCCCTCTCGAAAAATCGAGCCTGATAATGGAATTTACTGCATCAACTCTTATGCCATCGATATGAAAATATTGCAACCAAAAATGAGCGCTACTCAATAAAAACGAACGCACTTCTCCCCTTTTATAATTAAAAATATAACTGTTCCAGTCTTTGTGAAAACCCTTGCGCATATCAGCATACTCATAAGTATGTGTACCATCAAACATATACAACCCATGGGCATCGGCAGGAAAATGAGATGGCACCCAATCTAGTATAACTCCTATATTGTTTTCATGCAATTCATTTATAAGATGCATAAAATCTTCGGGAGTACCGTACCGTGATGTAGCAGCAAAAAAACCTGTGCATTGGTAACCCCAGCTGCCATCGTAAGGATACTCAGTAACCGGCATAAACTCTACATGCGTAAAACCCATTTGCTTTACATAGGGTACAAGCCGTTCAGTTGTTTCGTTGTAAGAATTGAAAAGATTTGGTTCGTCTTTTTTAGGGCGCATCCAGCTGCCAAGATGGAGTTCATACACACTCCAAGGTGCATTTAGCGCATTTTTTTGTTTACGATTTTGCATCCAATCATTATCGCTCCAATGGTAATTGAGCTGTTTTGTTTGCGAAGCAGTGCCGGGTCTTAATTCGCTGTAATTAGCATATGGATCTGCTTTAAAAGTTTCTTTTCCTTCAAAGCCTGTAATTTGGTATTTATAAAGTACATATTCTGTTAAGTAAGGAATAAAACCCTCCCAAATACCAGATTTATCTTGCCTTACAAAAAGTGGATGCAGGTTTTTTTTCCATCCATTAAATTCACCTATTACACAAACCTCAGTTGCGTTAGGCGCCCAAACTGCAAAATAAAAACCATCGGTGTTAAGAACATTAATTTTTTGGCTCCCAAATTTTTGATGGACATAAAAATGTTGTCCATTTTGAAAAAGGGTTACATCCTTTTCCGTAAACAGAGAGTAGTTCCAAACCATCTTTGTACTATCAATAAAATTTTCGTCTTCGTAAGCCATTTAAACAACAAGTTAAACCGTTTGTGTAATATACGGTTAACATAAATTTAAGATAAGTTAGTTTGCTAAGAATTAATTAAGCGACAATTTTGAAAGTCCCAAGCTATCACAAACAAAACTAACCAAATGCTCCAAAAAATTTCTTTGCTAGCTTTCTTTGGTATTTTCTTCCTTTCTGCATCAGCCCAAAAAAATGACGTTTCAGGCATTGTAAAAGATACCTCAACAAAAACCAGCGTAAAAAATGCAGTTGTGATGTTACTCACACCAAAAGATTCAATCATTACAGCATTTACTAGGGTTAAAGATGACGGCACATACATCCTTAAAAATGTACAACCGGGCAGCTACATTTTTGCAGTAACACACCCCAATTTTGGAGATTTCGTTGATGATATAGAAGTAAAAAACACAAACGAAATTTTAGCATTGGTATCAATGACGCCAAAAAGCAAATTACTCGAAGCAGTTATTGTAAAAAGTGGAAACCCGATTCGTTTAAAAGGTGATACAACTATTTATACTGCAGATAGCTTTAAAGTTAGCGCCAATGCTAATGTAGAAGAATTGCTTAAAAAAATGCCGGGGATACAGGTAGATAAAAACGGACAAATAAAAGCTATGGGGCAAAATGTTGAAAAGGTATTGGTTGATGGAGAAGAATTTTTTGGAGACGACCCTGGAATGGCAGTAAAAAACTTAAGAGCCGATGCGGTTAAAGAAGTGCAAGTATTTGATAAAAAAAGTGAACAAAGTGAGTTTACAGGTATTGATGATGGTAAAACCCAAAAGACCATCAACCTTAAATTAAAGGAAGATAAAAAGAAAGGCTACTTTGGAAAAGTAGATTTGGCAGGTGGTTTAAGAAAAAACATTGATGACAGGTACAACAATAATATATTACTGAGTTCATTTAAAGGGAAGCGAAAAATAACAGGATTTTTATTGAATGGGAATACCGGGCAGGATGGGTTAAACTGGCAGGATGAGCAAAAGTTTGGTGGTGGAAATGAAGGAATGGTTGTTGACGAAGAACTAGGATTTACCTATTACTCAGGTAACAGAGGTTCTGCTGATGGTGAACCATATATAAATGCACAAAATGGTTTTATAACAAACGTAAATGGAGGATTACAATACAGCAACAAATGGAATGATAAACACAATTTAAACTTTGCGCCGAGGTATAATAGTCAGCGCTACAACAACAACCAGCAAACTTTTACGCAAACACAAATTGGCGACTCAGTTTTAAATCAAAATTCAAGCGGCTTTACAAATATTAATAGAAATAACATCAAGCTTAAAGCTATTTACGATGTAAAATTAGATTCTTCCAACACGTTAAAAATAACGGCCAACAGTAATTTTTACAATACGGAGAGCAGTGAAAATACAAACAGCATAACCAGAGGTGGAACAGGAACCTTTAAAAACGGTGCCAATAGATTGCTTTCTACAAAAAGCGAAAAACAAGCTTACTCCGGCAGTGGTGTTTTTAAGCACAAGTTTAAAAAAGCGAGAAGGACTTTGTCACTAACTACTGATTGGAATTTGTTGGAGAATGAAGGAAAAACTTTCTTAAAATCTGATACATTAAACAGTTTTTTAGTCGCCTTGCCAAACTTAAACCAGATGCGAGACTTTGAAAAAGCAACAACGAACTTAAGTTCAAAAGTTGTTTATACAGAGCCTTTAAGCAAAAACTATTCTTTGGAGTTGGGGTATCAAATAAGTTTTAATAATGGCACTAATGGTCAATCTACATTTGAGTACAGCAACTCATCTGAAAAATATGATACACGAGTTGACACACTGTCAAACAGGTTTAAACAAAATATTACTCAGAACATACCATCGGCAAAAATCAATTATGCCTATAAAAAATTTAAAGTAAATGTAGGAAGTGGTGTAAGTTTTATAAATTTTGATTTACAGGATTTATCGCTGAACAAAACTTACAGCAGAAATTTTACAAACTTTTTTCCAACCGCTAGAATGACATACACTTACAAATCGAACCACAATGTAAGTGTGAGTTATAACGGAAGTACAAGGCAGCCCACTATTGATCAGTTACAACCATTGCGAAACAATAATGACCAGTTTAACCAGTACCTTGGTAACCCTGATTTAAAGCCGTCGTTTACAAATAATTTTAGCATTAATAACAATGGCTATAATTTTATAAAAGATATTTATTTCTACCAAGGGTTGAATGTAAACCTCGTACAAAACTCAATAACAAACAATAGAACAATTGATAAAACAAATGGTAGAACAACCACACAGCCTATTAATACAAATGGAAATATTTCACTTAACTATTATGGTGGTGGCGGTTTAAAAGTGAAAAAGATAGATACGAGATTTAATCTTAACGGAAATTTTGGCTATAATAAATTTGCTGATTTCATTAACAACCAACAAAGTTTTTCTCAAAATACAAATGCAGGGTTATCTCTAAGCTCATCAAAAGCGAAAGATAAAAAGTATGATTTTGGCCTTCAGTATAGTCCCAATTACAATTTGCAAAAAACATCGCAAAATAATAATAAAGTAAGCTATTTCACGCACGAGCTTGGAGCCGATGCAACTGTTTACTATAAAAAGGTCTGGTCAATAAATTCAAACTACGAATTAAACATCAGGCAAAAAACTGCTCAAATCCCAGGTATAACAAATAATTTATGGAATGCCAGATTGCAAAGAACAGTAAAGAAAGATGAGTATACTTTCTACGTTGTTGTACGAGATATTTTGAATCAAAATATTGGAGTTGATAGAAATTTTTTCAGCAACACTTTTACCGAGACGAGAAATGACCGGTTACAACGCTATTGGATGGTGGGCTTTACATGGAATTTTAAAAATAAAGCAACAAATTAATTTAAGTTAAAAAAAAGGGTATGAAAATATTAATGGTTTTATTGATAATGCTATTTACATACAGTAAAAATTTTAGTCAGATTTTTATTGACAAAGCGACAATTGAATATGAGGTAAAAGCAAATATTAAAAAGAATATGGGCAATAACTCGTGGGACGAAATGATGAAAGATAAATTGCCAACGTTTAAAACAGGTTATTACACTTTTACATTTGCTGATAATAAAAGCATTTATAAGTTTGACAGGTGGCCCGAAACGGATAAACTTCCTGAATATATGCGCAAAGATGATGAGACCAATACTTGGTTCTTAGATCATAAAACGAACAAAATGATCATTCAAAAAAATATTTTTGGATCAGCCTTTAATATAGAAGACAGTATTTTAAACTTAAAATGGAGCCTTACAAATGAAAATAGAAATATTGCGGGCTTTAACTGTAAAAAAGCTGTAGCAAAAATTTTTGACAGTGTTTATGTTTTTGCATTTTACACAGATGAGATAATGATTTCGGGTGGACCATGTTCGATAAACGGATTGCCGGGAATGATAATGGGTGTAACAATACCAAGGCTTTTTACATCGTGGATTGCAACAAAAGTTTCTCTAAACAACGTAGCTGTTAATACGATACAGCCTACTCCTGCAAAAAAATATTACTCCATGCCGTTTGTAATTAAAACAATAGAAGAACGTACAAAAGATTGGTACAGCTATGGTGAACAAACTGACGAAAATGTGCAACAGAAAAAACGATTCGTTTGGGGGATGTTATTGTAGTTGGATTTTTATAAGGTACTAAATATTTTTAAAGAAAATTTCAGTTGCACCATAACCGTATAAATGGTGATACTGATTTACAAAATATTTCACTTCTTTTTTCAGTTTTAAAATATCGTGGATTTCATTTCTTAAAATGCCTTCGCCAATACCATGTATCACAATTAAAGTAGCTTGTTTATGCGCAACGGCTAGCTCATAATATTTTTCAAAATTGTTAAGCTGTGTAGTTAGTATTTCAAAGTTATTCAGCTGCTGCCAATGGTCTGTAAGTTTGTCAATATGCAAATCAATAACCGAACGGGCAGGCGATAAATTTTCTCTTATTTTATCTGCATTGTAAACTCTAAACCCTGCATTGCCAAGTCTGCTCATATCTACTTTCTCTTCATCTACACGATCGGGATAATGGGTAAAAAGCTCGTATCTAAAGGAAGCTTCGTTCTTTTTCTGCGTTTCTTCAATTTTATTAAACAATTGCTTGCCTCTTAATTTGTAAAAAACTTCGTGCCCTGCGGCTTTCTTTTTATCAGGGTGAATCAATGAGAAATCGAATTCAAATTTTGGACCGTCGCCCATATCTTCGAAACTTACATCGTGCAAATAAAATTCCGATAGCCCGCTGATACTTGCTTTAAGGCTAAACGAGCTTTCGCCGTTAAAAACAAGGTCATATTTAAAATCGTACCCTTCTTCATTTTGGTTGATGAGGTGTATTTTTAATTTCTCTACAATATCATCATCAAAAACATCTTTATCAAACACAGGTAAAAAGCTTAAAAAAACGCCATCGCCAATTTTCTTTTTAGGAGCAGTTTTTTCACGCTTTATATTATCTACATAAATTACTTTTTTCTCTACAGGCTTTTTTTGCGAAAACATTTTAAAATAGGGAAAGTCAATCTGGTCCATGTAAGCAGGAAACTTTACACCACGCACTTCAATCATCACCATTTTTTCGTTCATAAGTTCTACTACCTTGCCTTCTTCATCTGTAGCCAGTACTAAAATCTTATCGCCTACTTCGTATTTCATCGCTATTGTTCTTTAAAATATTACGGCGCAAAGTTAATTTACTTTGCGCCGTTTCTTTATAAATGAACTTTAAAATTATAGGTTTGGCTGTGCAAGCTTGCTTTTTTTGTAGCCATATAAAAAATAAACGATTAAGCCTAACCCTAACCAACCACCGAACCAAAGCCAGTTGGCAAGTGTCATACCTGTAAGTAAATAAAGGCAAGATGATACACCTAACAACGGTATAAGCGAATAATTTTTGAGGAATGCGAAAATGGCAAGAAAGATCATGAGCAGCCAGAAAATAATAACAGAAATTTTCATTGTTCTGCTTTGTTGTGTATTAGCGTCATTTACAAACATTTTTGTGTATGTTATTTTGCTATCAGACGATGTTCTTATCGAAAGAGAGTCCTTTAAAATTTTATAATCCGCAATATTATTTGCTGCTGCTATAAACCCCTCAATATTTTGTGCTGAAACTTCATTATCTGCATCGGCTGCCGGTAACAAATCTTCAACTTTTTCGATTTGGGCTTCTTTAGAAAAATCTAATTTGTCTGCGAAGTAATTTTTTGAAAATATGGAGATTGTAATAATAGACACCATAACCAATAGAGGGAATATTACTTTACCATTTATAAAGGGCAGATTAAATTTGCCGGGTTGTTTTTCTTTACGAGGAATGAGCAATACGCCACCACAAACCAGTACAAAAGCAAACAGCGTTGCAATGCTTGTAAAATCGAGTACAAAGGTTTTATCTGTAAACAAAATTGGTACGCCTACCACAATACCGGTTATGATTGTTGCAAAGGATGGTGTTTGAAATTTTTTGTGTATTCTTTGA
>JANOTH010000344.1:0-14178 GCA_031416275.1 Ferruginibacter sp.
CTGCCAGTTGGTATCAATATCCTTTAAATATTCTTGTATTACTTGGTCAATTTCTTTACCCAAATAATTCATCACCTCAATCTTGTTTTGTTTAACATTCGCTACCATAAAATATAATTAGCCGCTTTTATAAAACTGCATTCAATAATTTGTAAAAATACGTTTAATTAGTTTTTGTGTTGTTAGAAAAATCTTATTTCAAAAATTCCCTTTAAACTAAGGTTTTAACAAGATATCTTTTCAAATTATATACCATAAAAAAAGCCGCATAATTGAACAGCTTTTTGGATAACCAACAATGTGAAAATTTAGTATTACAAACCCCGATGTTAGTTATGGATTTTGGTTTATTGAGTATGATAATTTTTGAGATACGCATAAAAAAACCTCCATTTTCATGGAGGCTTTTATAATCTAAAAAATTTTAAAAACTCAATCTAACACCAATTTGGCTGCTCCACCTTGAACTGTTGAAAACACCATCACTTATATTGAAAATTGATGCTGTACGTGGTGTAAAACGATACTGAGGAGTAAGGTTTGTTGCACTTACGTAACTAGCAAAACTTAAAATGCCTGATTGGTCATTACCAAGGAAGAACTGCTTACCTGCTTTGCTGCTTAGGAAGTTAGTGAAGTTGAACATATCAAATGTAACTTGCAAAGCGTAAGATTTTGAACCAAATTTCACTGTAAAATCTTGTTGCAATTTTAAATCTACCACATGTGTAAATGGTAATCTTGCACCATTTCTTTCAGCGTATTGACCTCTATTTTTACTTAAGTATTTATCACTTACTATGAACTGCTCGAAGGCTTCTCTCTGTTGTTGAGGAGTGAATGTAACAGCAGTTGCACCACTACCAACAGTATTTGTTAAGAAAACCATGCCATTTAGCTGTGCTGTAGTTGGTATAAATAATAAATCATTACCATCTCCGGCTGCATTATCTCTAACCATACTACCTGCAGTAGTATAGCTATAAGGATTTCCGCTTTGCCCATTGTACACAAAAGAAATGGTAGTGGCTAGTTTTTTATTAGCATAACTAAATTTCTTTGCTGTATATGCGCTTATTCTATGGCCTAAATCATAATCACTCCTAGATAAACCGAAGTTGTTACGACCGTTAACTGTTTCCATAGTACGCCATTGAGAGTTGTTTTGAGAACTAGTTCCCTCATTTTTTACAACTGAGTTTCCGAAGTTGTAGTTGGCATTAAATGACCAGTTGTTATCCCAAGCTTTATCTATTGTAACGGTAAAGTTGTAAGAATAACCTTTTTTGCCATCATTGTTACTTAATAAATAAATACCGGTGTAAGGGTTAGTACCATTTGATCTGATTGGGATTATTGAAGGAGCAGTACCTGTAGTGTATACATCTCTCACATCCGGTCCTACACTCTTAAGGGTAGGAGTTGTAATATCTACACGCTTATAGTCGATTTCATTCATATTTTTAGTGAACATTCCCTCAACAGTTAGTTTCAGTTTTTTTGCAAGCTGCTTATCAAAACCTAATGAGGTTCTAAAAACCTTATTTAACCTAAAATCTTTTGCTAATAAATCTACTTGTCCACTTGGAGATGGTAAAGTTATTCCGATATCTGATGCTACATATTGGTCAAATGGATTAGCTTTAAACGTTACAGCTCTAGTACCCGTTGCACGGATACCACCAACACTTATTCCGTTGTTATTATATACACCTCCAGGCCATACTAACGGCACCCTTCCTGTAAATGTACCTATACCACCTCGTATAGTTAAACCTTCATCAGGAATCTTGTAAACAAACCCAATTCTTGGATTCAATGATACTTTTGGACTGTTTATTTGTCCAGATCTTGCACCTTTTAAATCGTAGAAAGCAGAAATTTTTGATATAGCACTATCGTTAAAAAATTTATCTTCTCTTGGCGTTGTTATAAACTTAGTATAATCCGCACGCACACCTAATGAAACTGTAAGGCGATCATTTACTTTAATTTCATCACCTGCAAAAATACCAGCTCTTACAGTGTTAAATTTTGCGGCAGCATTTAATGACTCATCACCACCTTTTCCTGGATCTAATAATGAGTAAGATCTATCATATTGACGTGCTTTAAGACCATTTAAGAACCCTGATAAACTATCATATTGGTATGAACCATAATTTTGGCGAATAAAAATATTTGTCGATTTACTAAATTCATTATCTGTACCAATAGAAAATGTATTTTTTCCTTTGTAAAATTTAAAAACATCAAACAATGCAATATTGTCTTGCTTTAAATAATTGCCGGTTGAAAACTCATCGGTTCCAAAAACGATGTTTGCAGCACCATCTCTAATTGATACTCTTGGGAATGGATCACCTATTGCTCCTCTATCATCTTCCACGCTTGTGTAAGTAATCAATAACTTATTGTTTGCATTACCTTTAAATCTTGAATTTAACTCAAGCGAACCCGAGTTTGTAGTTGAAGGGAAACTAACACCATTATTATAAAAATTTATGGTGTTGTTACTGCTTCTGTTAGTGTTGTTTCTAAAACCGTAGTTGTACCTGTAACTAACACTTAATTTATTTTTTTCGTTTATATTCCAATCAAGTTTTGTCGCAACTCTATTAGCTTCAACAACTTCAGGATTATCTACAAAGCCCCCTGGCTCATAACCGTATGTTGTTTTTAAAAAACTTCTTAACCCTTCAATTTGAGCTATTGAAGAATTTCCTCTGTATCCTGATAAATCTACAGGTTGTGGCCTTTCATCTCTTTGTATTTCACCATTAACAAAGAAAAATAATTTGTTTTTGATGATAGCACCACCTAATCTAAAACCAGTTGTCTTATTACTAAAATTTGCAAGCTTTTGACCTACTTCTTTAGACACGCCCGGAGTTCTCCCTGATATGCCCTCATTTCTAAATAAATGATAAACAGAACCTTGTAGGTTGTTTGTACCACTTTTGGTGATAGCATTTATACCACCACCAGTAAAATTACCAAGAGACGGATCGTAAGGAGAAAGCACTACTTGGAACTGATCAATAGCGTCAATCGAGATTGGAGCTATACCTGTTTGACCACCGTTGGTACCAGAGTTACTTAATCCAAATACATCATTATTTACTGCTCCGTCTATATAAAAGGAGTTGTATCTGTTATTCTGTCCTGCTAATGAAATACCACCATCACCTGTAATTTTTGCTTGCGGTACATAACGTAAATAGTCAGAAATATTTCTACCAACAGAAGGTAAATTTTGCATCTTATCTCTTCCCACACTTGTTTCAGTACCACCTTTACCGCCAGAGGTAATTCTTGGTGCTGCCGTAACAAGAACCTCTTTCAGATCGGTTAATGTATTTTGTAAAACAAAATTTTGTACACTTGTTTCACCAAGGTCTAAAGAAGCAATGTCTCTATTGATTGTCTGGAAACCAGAATAAGTAATTGTGACAATGTAAGGGCCACCCGGATTCATATTAGCCAAATAAAAGTTGCCGGCATTGTTAGATGCGGCTCTGTAGGAGGTACCTGTTGGTACGTGAAGGGCTGTAATGGACGCTCCAGGAAGTGTCGCACCGGAGCTGTTTTTCACTTGACCGTTCATACTACTCGATGTTACCTGCGCATTCATAAAAAATGGCAGCGAAAACAACGCAATTAATAATGGTAAAATTTTTCTCAAATGCATATTTTTATATTTAGGCGGCAAAGAAACAACTCTTTTAGCTAACATGAACCTTGTTTTATTAACAATTTGTTATGTATTTCTTCAGACCATATTTATTCATTATATATGCTTATTATTTTTCGAAAAACGAAAGAATATATTCCTAAATTTTGTTTAAAAGGTAACTTTGCAATAAATTTAAGTACATGTTGAATACCATTGAAGAAGCAATAAAGGATATACAAGCGGGTAAAGTAATAATAGTTGTAGATGATGAGGATAGAGAGAATGAAGGTGATTTTATAACAGCGGCAAGGAACGTAACGCCTGAGGTAATTAATTTTATGAGCACACACGGGCGTGGGTTAATTTGTGCGGCCATCACCGAAAAGCGTTGCGAGGAGCTACAATTGCATCCAATGGTGATGGACAATACATCTTCTCATGAAACAGCTTTTACAGTAAGTGTTGATTTACTTGGTGACGGCTGTACCACGGGTATTTCTGCACATGATAGATCAAAAACAGTTTTAGCGCTTATAAATCCTAACACTAAGCCCGAAGACCTAGGCAGGCCGGGACATATTTTTCCGCTAAAAGCTAAAAACAGTGGTGTGTTACGCAGAGCAGGACATACCGAAGCTACTATTGATATCGCTATGTTAGCTGGCTTTGAGCCCGCAGGTGCACTTGTTGAAATAATGAATGAAGATGGAAGTATGGCAAGGTTGCCCGATTTAAGAATCATAGCAAAAAAGTTTGATTTAAAAATTATTTCAATCAAAGACTTGATAGCATTCAGGCTAAAACATGAAACACTTATCAGAGAAGAAGTACGTGTAAATATGCCTACAAAGTATGGTGATTTTGAATTGATAGCCTTTACCCAGGTAAACACAGGCGATGTGCATTTGGCAATGAAAAAAGGTGATTGGGAAAAAGATGAGCATGTGCTTGTAAGGGTGCACAGTAGCTGTATGACAGGTGATATATTGGGCTCTTTGCGTTGCGATTGCGGCGAACAATTACACCATGCATTGCAAATTATTGAGGCGGAAGGGAAAGGCGTTGTTTTGTACATGAACCAGGAGGGTAGAGGTATTGGCTTGCTCAATAAATTAAAGGCATACAAATTACAAGAACAAGGTAGAGATACTGTTGAAGCAAATATTGAATTGGGTTTTGCGGGCGACCAAAGAGATTATGGTGTTGGAGCTCAAATTTTGCGAGAATTAAATGTTACTAAAATGAAATTGATGAGTAACAATCCTCGCAAACGTGCCGGTCTTTCGGGTTATGGCCTTGAGGTTGTAGATACCGTTGCTATAGAAATGAAACCAAACTCACATAATGAAAAATATCTTTTTACAAAAAGAGATAAAATGGGGCATGAAATTTTAAACGGGTTATAAATTTATTTTTTTTATACATTAACTAATATCTATATTGTTACAAATTAAAACTAACAGTATGGATATTATTTCTCCTCCACAACAACCAAAAAACTGGTTGGCAGAATCTATTTTAGTAACATTATTATGTTGTCTGCCTTTTGGTATTGCAGGCATTGTAAATGCTGCACAGGTATCTTCTAAATTTGCATCAGGCGATTATGAAGGGTCGTTGAGAGCTTCACTAGAAGCAGCAAAATGGACCAAAATCGGCTTTTTTGTTGGCATAGGTGTAATTGCACTTTATGTAATATTTGTTGTAGTATTTGGTGTAGGTGGTTTTATGGCTGCAAGCTCTAGTGGAAATTTTTAATGTCAGTAAGAATTATAAAATTATTAGTAATGCTGCTTCTTTTACTAGGAGCAGCATTTATTTATTATTACTTCGATCCTTCTACTAATAGTTACTTTCCGGCTTGCCCTTTTTATAAGCTAACAGGTTTATTTTGTCCGGGTTGTGGTTCGCAAAGAGCTGTTCATTATTTGCTCAAAGGGAATATAATTGCAGCTCTTCGTTCAAATATGTTGATGATTTTATTTTTACCGCTATTAATATTTTACTACAGCGTACAGGCATTTAAATATTTAAAGCCGCAAACTGCTATAACGATTGGTATAATAAATAAAACATGGTTTATAGTGTCGTTAGCAATATTATTTGTTGCTTATTGGATAGTAAGGAACATTCCTTTTAATGGAGGAAATCTATTGGCACCGCATTAATTTTAAATCCTTTTCTTTGGCAAAAACTTAAGCGAGTCTAACGCTTGAATTCTTTTTTTACTTCTAAAAATATCTCCGAGTCTGTCAACCTCTTTTCTGTAGGTAAGCTGCACACCTGAGCGGTTTCTTTGCCCGGTCGTAAAATCGATGGTGGTTCGGTTAAATGCAACAACTCTTAAGGAGCCATCTCTATTTATTAACCATTCTAAGGAAATATCAGGCGTAATTACACCTCTGCTGTAAAGCTGTGTAATAGGATTATTGTAGTCAATATTACCACCTACTAATAACTGTAAATTTTTACTAATTCTGAATTTAATGCTCGATCTAATGTTTGCCTGCAGCTGATTAACCTGCTGAAAATTTAAAGATGGATTTACATCTACTAAAACGGAAACAATTCCATTAGTAGCTTTTTCTAAAGCACTACTTAATACACTCGTAAGCCATGCACTTACTGCGCCACCAATTGTACTTGTTGCAAGTGCCAACGTACTATTGCCTGTAATTAATGCTTGGCTGTTACTAATAAACTGGTTAAATAAAAGCAAACTTGCCACCTGTTTGTTCATTTCATTTTCATCGTTTTTAAAATCTGCCAAGCGCCTTACCACATAAAAGTCCCGGTTAAATTCACTCCGCTCTGGCAATTCAAATTCAAAACTAATTACAGGTTTTTTTAGCGTACCGGTTATGTTGGAGAGGATGGTAATATCTTCTTGCTGTCTCAAATTTATTGATGAGGTAATGCTGCTGATGTCAACATTTTTTGCAAGGTATTCTGCCTCCATATCAATGTTAGCCAAGAATGGATCACCGTTCCAGGTAATGCTGCCACGGCTCAGCGTAAATGGTTTCTTTAAAAAAGTTTGAAAATTAAATGTGTATTCTCCACGTGTAAGGTCATATCTGCCACGTATAGATAAAGGTTCTTTTGTACCAACAGTAATATTTAACTCACCATTGCCTTCGCCCTTAATTACATCTCCTGTTTCTTCGTCTAATATAACATCAATTTTGCAGGATGGGTTTGCAGTTAAATTCATATTAACCAGCAAATTTGATGATCCTTTTGTGGCAGCATCACTATCCATTAACGATCCAAACTGCACAAAATCTATGTAATCAACAACATTACTTTCTCTGCTGTCGCCTGTTGGCAAATAAATATGGCTGCTGTCTGTCAGGCTTGGTTCCCCATCAATATTCATTCTCATATTTGCGATATCACCATTCAACGACATGTTACCTCGGCCAATTACCTTTCCATAAAACTGCGCATTGTCTTTTCGGGTTGTGTTTAGCAGCAATATTTTGGAGGAAGAAAAGCGCATTTCTTCAAACGAAAATTCTTTAAAAAATTTGTGATACATCCTTCCGCTAACGCTTCCTTTATTGCCAAGTGTATCTTTTATTTGAAGCGCACCAATATCGATAAAGTTTTTGCCGAAGTTAATTTTTTGCTCATCAAAATTGTAACGAACCTGCGTATAGGCAACTTTAAAACTTCCGTTTTCTATTATTGCATCTCCTATTAACGTAAGGTCATCACCTGCTTTTGCAATGTTTAAATTACCATTTGCAATGCCTTTTATATCGCTGAATATGCCGCTTAAGTAGGGCTTTAAAATATCAATATTTAAAGTTTTTACTGCTGCATTTATTGCGAGCGAATTGCCTGTGCTGTCTTTGTAATTAAAAGATCCATCAACAGCAAAATCAAAATCTTTTTCTGCTGCAGCAGTTTTAAAATTGATTAGTCCTGTATTTGTATTTGCATCTGCCGTTAAATTTACTGTACCTAAATACCTGCCATCTAATTCAAAACTGTCGGCCCTTCCTGTAAAGTCAATGGTTGTAGTGCCAAAAATATCAGTGGCGGTAGCTGTGCCTGTAATTAAGCCTTTTAAAGTTGGGGTAGATGGAAGTATAAATGCAAAATCCTCCAAGGAAATATTTCTTAAATCAGCCACCAAATGGGTATCATCATTATCTTCTGATAGCTCCGTTCTTAAAATAATCTCTTGCTCTTTTTGATAAAACTTTACCTCGCTCGCATCTAAAAATCTTTTTCTGAGCGTAAGCTCACCATCTTTTTCCAATTGCCATTTTTTGTTGTTAATGATAAAGGAAGAAGGATAGAAATGTATTTTAACGCCATCATTTAAGGTTTGAATACTTGCATTTAATTCTGCATCGCCAAAAATTTTGCTTGCACTCGTATTCAGTTTTATAAAAGAAAGATCTTTACTGGTAGATATATTAAGAACTGAATTTGGAAGATGTAAACTGTCATTTATAACAATATCCTCTATTGCAATATCATTTATAAGTGTATCTCTTGTACCTCGGCCGTTTAAAACAGTATTAATAAATTCTTTTTTGTCGTAAAAAAATTGAGGTATTACTGCTTTTATGTTTAAGATATAATTTTGAAGGTTAAAATTTCCGCTAATGTTTGAGTTGTTAAAACCTCCAAGTTTTGGGTCAATAATTTTTATGTATTGATCTACATCATTTGTTTTTATTTTAAATGTAAAATCCTGAGTGCTGTTTACTTTATATGTTGGCGATGGAATGTAAGTTGGATAATAACGGGCCAATAAAACCTTTACAGCATCAGGCAATTCCTTTATTTTAAAATCACCGGTAATGTTTGCTTCAATTTCGTTTGAACTTAAAGAAAGGGATTTTTTGCCATCAATAATTTCTGAATTTATGTTGAGCGAATCAAACGAAAGCCTGTTGTTTTGTTGTTGAAGTTGGGCATTTGAAACCCTTGCTGCACCTAAAAAATTATCAATACTATTTCCTGTAAAATTTAAATCTAAATCTCCTGAAAAATTGAAGGCCTCTTTTGTGAGACCTAAATTTTTTAGATCTGCCTTTTCTACACTTGCCTGCAATTTAAAGCCCGGGTTACCTTCTAAAAGATTTAGAGCTCCATCTAAACTTGATATTTCTAAATTAGGATCATCAATAGAAAAGTGACCTATGAAAAGCTTTTTTTCAAAGTCGCCGTTTATTGCTAAATTCTGATAATTGTAACCATTAAATTGGATGGAGTTAACCCTTCCGTCAACCTTTGCCTTTAAGTCTTTTAAATTAAAACCTGTGCCCGACAATTTTGCGTTCAATGCAATTCTGCCAATTTGTGGGGCCTGTATAAATGTGCCAATATTAAAACCTGTAGATGAAATGTTACCTGAGTAGGCGGGTAATTTATTTATTGGCGTTTTCATATTTACATCCGCAGTGATATTACCAAGGCCGGTATTAAAAGTGCCAAAAGCCACAAAGTCTCTTATAAAACCTACAAAATTTCCATTAAATGCTATAGCACCAAGTTTTGAAATTGCTGGCTTTTGTATTTCTCTTATCTGTGGCACAATACCAACCATATCGTTGTAATTGGTTCGCAATTGTTTTGCCTGCAAATCAATAAAAGTGCTATTAATATCAGGCAAACCACGCATGGCTAAATTTCCTTCCAGCAGGGTGTTGCCTGTTCTTATTCGCATTTCTTTAGCAACAAAATTATCAAGCGGTCCTTTTACATGCCCCGACAAAAAAAAATTTCTTTTCCAGTTCTTTAAGTTTGGCGAAAAAAAAGCAAGGTCATCGCTGTGAATTGTTCCATCAACAAAATTCGCCTCAAGTGAAACATTGTGTAAAAAGCTACTAAAGTCTTCCTGAAAACTTTTATACGTCATGGAAAAATAATCTCTTAACCTGCTTTTGTTTGTTACAAGATCTAAATTTTTAAACTCCATCACTTCAGGAGTGAATTTTAAATTCGTTTCAAGTTTTTTTAGTAGTAGACCGCTTCTTTCCTTAGCATTTAAATTAACGTACATGGTAAGCGTATCGTTAATAAAATGCAGGTTTTTCATGTTACCATTTAAAGCCTGAAAAAGAATGTGCTGCCCATCAAACCTATCAACAAATGGGGGATTTTCAGTAAACTTGTCGTTTTGAAAAGCACCGTCTTTCATATCCAATTTATCGAGCTTTATTTCCCAGCCACCATTGTTCCATTTAAAAGCACCTAGCACAGGAATTTTTTCAATTATCTGTTTTAGGTTAGCCTGCTCGGGTCTATTTCCTTTATAATCTTTCTGTGAAAAAAAAGGATTTTGCAGGTTAATTTCTTTGATATGGATTTTCTTATTTTTTATATCCACTAACTGCATCAGCACATCTAGCTTACCAATATTGGCAATCATATCCTGCCCAATCCAACCATCAATTTTATTAAATTTAATATTGCTGAAATGTACCTCTTTCAAATCAATATCTACAGCGCCGTCTTGTGAATTTTTAGTTTTGGGCTTGGCAAAAAAATCTACTAAAAACTGGTAATTCCAAACAGAATCACTGCGCTTCATATTTATAATTGCGTCGTCTAAGCCAACGTTTTCAATAGCTATTTTATCTTTAAAAAAGAACCAATCGTTTACGTTACCCTTTAATGTACCGGCATAAAGCAAGGTGTCTTTTTGTAAATCTTCAACCATTACACCCTCTAACAATACTCTGTTAAAGAAACGAACGTCAACTTTTTTTATGGTAACCTTAGTATGTAATTTTACTGAGAGGTTATTGGCGATTTTTTTTACCAGCCATGTTTGTACGGAAGATAGATGAAGAACGCCGTATAAAATAAACAGCAGCAATAAAATTGCCAGTATAATTCTAGATAATATTGTTGAAAACTTACGCAGATATCAGTTATTAGCGCCAAAAATAAAGAAACAAGCTGTAAGTGCCATTTAGTTTGGGTTATTTATCATTTTGTTAGGGCATTACACTTTAAAAAAAGTATTTAACTTTAAAGAAAACCAACTGTCATGAAAATAATTTTGAAAGTACTGGCGGGTTTAGGAATCATTATTTTAGTAGCATTAATAGCTGCATTGTTTTTGAGCAAAGAATATGTTGTTCAAAAATCTATCACCATCAACAAACCCAAAACGGAGATTTTTAACTACGTAAAGTATTTAAAAAACCAAAACGAATATAGTAAGTGGGCAAATATGGATACAGGAATGCAGAAAGTATTTTCAGGAACAGATGCTACACCCGGTTTTGTATCTGCTTGGGACAGTAAAAATAAAGACGTTGGAAAGGGCGAGCAGGAAATTATAAAGATTGCTGAAGGACAGCAGGTTGACTACGAAATACGTTTTGAAAAGCCGATGAAAGATGTTGCCAATTCATTTATGCGAACGGATAGTATTGATACTAATAAAACATTAGTTACATGGCAAATCTCAGGACGCATGGCGTATCCATTCAATATTATGGGTCTGTTTATGGATAAAATGATTGGCGGAGATTTGGAGACGGGTTTGCAAAATCTTAAGCAAATACGGGAAAAGTAAATAGCATAAAACCTGTTCAAACATCAACTATTTTTTTACAACAAATGCTTATTGGGTGCTAACTTTCAACTTAACATCTAATTAAATTACCTAAATTCTATCACTTTTTTATGAAGTAATTCCTACTTTTGAAAAATGGGTAGGTACGAAAACGCACCATTGAGGGTGGCAATTTTAGATATGTACGAAGGTGCAGAAAACCAAGGGATGCGTTGTATTCGTGAAATACTGAACCAATTTGCAGAGTTGCATGGAAGGGACCTTGTTAGAGATGAATTTAATGTACGGCAACATAATGAACTGCCGGATTTTAGCTACGATATTTATGTTAGCAGCGGTGGCCCTGGCTCGCCACTTGATAGTGAAGGGAGTATTTGGGAAAATGCTTTTTTTGCATGGGTAAAAGAAGTTGAGCATTATAATGCTGCTGAAATAAATGTGATTAAGAAACCGGTATTCTTTATCTGCCACTCTTTTCAGCTTGCATGTAGGTATTTTAATGTGGCTGAAGTAAGCAAAAGAAAGAGTACTGCTTTTGGCGTTTTCCCTGTTCATTATTTAGCTGATGCAGGTTCAGACGCTATTTTTAAAGGACTTACAGATCCTTTTTATGCAGTTGATAGCCGAGACTATCAGGTTACAAAACCTAACCACAATTGCATAAAAAATATGGGAGGAAAAATTTTGGCTATAGAAAAGAACCGCCCACATGTTCCCTTGGAAAGGGCAATTATGTCAATACGTTTTAATGATTATATGGTAGGCACGCAGTTTCACCCAGAAGCCGATGCAGTAGGGATGAGCATGTATTTGCAAAGACCCGAAAGAAAACAAATAGTGGTGGAAAACCATGGAGACGAAAAATGGGAAAGTATGATACAACAGCTTGGTGACCCCGATAAAATTTTACATACTTACGCTCATATACTGCCTAATTTTTTAAATGCGGCTATTGGCCAAATGAAAATGGCACAGCCCTAAAGGGTATATTTTTTTAATGGCAGCCTCAAACTAAAATTTATTAAATAGCTTTAAGATAAAATAAGAGATGGCTTTAGTTTTACTCGTTCTTTCATCTACAAAAGTTATATGCAAAATTTACTAAGAGATAATTTCAATAAAAAATTTACTGAAGAGCATTACAATAACTATCTAAAAAGTATTGATGCTATTAGTTCCGGTGCTTTAGATTTTAGAATAGCAGAGACACCCATTTTTATACCTAAAGATTTCACTAAAAAAATGTTGGGCGCATGCGAAGATATTATTGATATTCTCGTAGCACCAAATTTTAAAACCATAACCGAAAGAAGCATACCTGATGATGTAAAGGTACCTGGTGAAGAAGGCCATGCACAGTGTATGGTATTTGATTTTGGTATTTGTCAAAATGCCGCAGGTGAATACGAGCCGCAATTAATAGAAATGCAGGGGTTCCCAACGTTGTTTGCGTTTCAGGCTTTTCAAAGTGAAATAGCAGCTCCCTATGCAGACTTACCCGAAAATTATTCTTCGTATTTAAACGGTTACAACAAAGAATCGTATATAAAGTTAATAAAGGAAATAATCGTTGGGCATAACAATATTGACGAAGTTATTTTGTTGGAAATTTATCCTGATCAGCAAAAAACACGAATTGATTTTCATGCTACTCAACAATTATTGGGCGTTAAAACGGTTTGCTTAACGAAATTGAGAGCCGACGGTAAAACGCTTTACTATGAAAACGAAAATGGCGAAAGGCAAATCGTAAAACGAATTTATAACAGGCTTATTTTTGATGACCTTCAGCAGCAGGAAAAAATAACAGACCTAATAGATCTTAAAAAGGAATACGATGTAAAATGGGTGCCACACCCAAATTGGTTTTATAGAATCAGCAAGTTTACTTTGCCTTTTATAGATAACCCTTATGTACCGGAAACTTTCTTCTTAAATGAAATTACAATGCCGGTAAATTTAGATGAGTATGTATTAAAACCGCTTTTTTCGTTTGCAGGTATGGGCGTTGTTATAGATGTTACACAACAGGATATAGAAAACATTACCGATCCTGAAAATTGGATATTGCAACGAAAGGTAAATTACGCTCCTATTATTTTAACGCCGGATGAACCTGCAAAAGCAGAAATAAGACTTTTTTATTTTTGGAAAGATGAATGGGAACGCCCAATTGCAGTGCATAACCTTGCAAGATTAAGTAAAGGTAAAATGATTGGTACTCGCTATAATAAAGATAAAACTTGGGTGGGCGGCACTATAGCTTTTTTTGAAAAGCCATAATTTGATTTATAAAAATTACGAACAATATGATACAAGGTCCTGGACGATTTGAATATTATTTGGTACAGTTGGAAGAATTGTTGAACAAGGCTTCCAAAACGGAAAATCCTGCACGCTTTTTATACGAGAATGATGCCCGTACAAGACTTTTTATGTTGGAAGGTCTATCAAAACTCTACGCAGGGCTGCATGACAAAAAGCGTTTTAATTATGCATTGGAATACTTTAAATCGTTAGAAGATTTAATTGGTAAAATTGACTATTACGAAAGTTTTGCAAAAGACTTTTTAAATGATGCTATAATGCCTACTACCATTCGGTTATTTGTAGAGGCTAAACGAGATGAAAACATTAAAATACTTAATGAAATATTAGTCAAAAAGAGGTGGATTAAAAACGACACTTCAAGAATAAAGAAAATAAGAAAAAAATTAAAATCTGTAAAATGGAAAACACCTGAAAAAGAAGCAGTGTTAATTACTGAATTTTATGAGAACGAAATAGAAGAGATCAATAGATTTTACAAAGAAATCAACGGGGAATTTACAGATATTGAATTGCAGGTACATGAGTTGCGAAGAGATTTACGTTGGTTAAGCATTTATCCACAGGCGCTGCTTGGTTGTATTCAGTTTGTTGACAATGGTATGGAAACTCCGGAATTATC
>JANOTH010000345.1:0-8376 GCA_031416275.1 Ferruginibacter sp.
AACAGGTTCCTTGGCAAAGTCTTTAAATAATGTAAGTTCTATCACATCAAACTTTGCAACAAACAACGAAAAAATAAATAGTGTAATGTCAAATCTTGACAAGACCACCTCAAAATTTGCAACATTAAATTTAAATAAAACACTTGATACGCTAGACAGAGCTGTAAACGAACTTAAAAATATAATTAGCAAATTTGATAACAACAACGGTACATTAGGTAAGTTAATAAACGACCCAACGATGTATCAAAACCTTGCCTCGAGCGGTAATAAATTAAATTTGTTGTTAGATGATATTAGGGTTAACCCTAAGCGTTATATCAGCATTTCAGTATTTGGTAAAAAGCAGAATAACAATCCGCTGTTGGTGCCATTGCCCGATACATTAAACAGTCCTTACTACGTAGAGCAAATTAAATAAAATTTTGTGATGGCTTTAGTAATTTATTATTCAATTTGCATACAATAACAAAATTGAATGAATAGACTGCTATACGTAATTCTTTTACTGATTTTATCATCATTACCCCAAATTATCTTTGCGCAAAGTCCTGCAACAGATAGTTCAAACAGAATTGAAATTATAAGCGGAAACAGTACACGTTTTATTACGTTGGATGACAGCACATCGCTCAGAACGCTTGCTGGGCGTGCAATAGTAAAGCAAGGCAATACAATCTTATCAGGCGATAGTATTGTAATAAATTCCCGAACACAAATTGCAGAGGTTTTTGGCAACGTACATATTAACGATGCTGACACTGTAAATACTTACGCCAAATATTTAAGGTATTTAGGAAGGGAAAGAGTTGCTTATTTAAAAAGAAACGTAAAGCTTACCGATGGCAAGGGAACGCTGCTAACAGATGACCTTACGTATGACCTTGCCAACAGCATTGCTACCTACAAAGGAGGCGGAAAAGTTATTAATGGAACCACTGTGCTCACGAGCACAGATGCCATCTATTACTCAGATACTAAAGATGTTTACTTTAAAAAATACGTACGGCTAATAGATCCTAAGTACGATATAAAAGCAGATAGTTTAAGGTACAACACAACGTTTAAAATAGCTACACTCATTTCTCCAACAATTGTAAAAACAAAAGAGGGAAAAATTATTCGCTCAAAAAATGGCACCTACAATTTGCAGACCGGTGAAGCCAATTTTTTTGATCGCACAATTATAAGCGACAGTGCATCTTCTGCAATTGCAGATAATATCTTTTTTGATGAAAAAACCGGTATCGGAATTTTAGAAGGCCGAGCAAAATTTGTTGACAGCGTAAACCAGATTATTGCAATTGGCAACAGGATTGAAACCAACCAGAAAACTGCTTCATTTTTGGCAACAGAAAAACCTGTTGTAATTATAGTGAAAGATAAAGACAGCACCTATATAGCCGCCGATACGTTATTCTCAGGACTTAGGAAGTACGACAGCACCACAAAAAAAAATTATACAACAGTTGATACGGTAAGCAACAAGCAGGTTTACTCAAAAACCCCACAGGATAGCATCAGGTATGTAATTGGTTATAATAATGTGCGCATTTTTAATGACTCCGCACAGGCAGTTAGCGATAGTATGTATTACTCAAGCGAAGACTCGGTTTTTAGGATGTTTAGAGATCCGATTTTTTGGAAAGAAAAAAATCAGGTAAAGGGTGATACGATGTACTTGTTTACTGAAAACCAAAAGCCAAAAAGACTGTATGTTTTTAACAACAGCATTATTGTAAATCAGCAAAACCCTGCAATGTATAACCAGGCTGGAGGCAGAACATTAAATGCCTATTTTAATAACGGACAAATTGATTACAGTCGCATTAAAGGGTCGCCTGCAGAAACTATTTTTTACCCACAAGATGAAGACAGTGCTTTTATTGGAATGAACAGAAGCAGTGGCGATGTTGTTGATGTTTATTTTGCGAAACAGGAGGTACAAAAAATAAAGTTTGTGAATAATGTTGATGGTACCATGTATCCAATAAAACAAATACCATCGGATAAGAGATACCTTAAGAATTTTAAATGGGAGGATAAAAGACGGCCCAAAAATAAGCTGGAACTTTTTGAATAAGTAAGTCGGTATTAAACAAATAAAAAACCTCTCAAAAAATATTTGAGAGGTTTTTTGGGTAATCGAGGGGGCTCGAACCCCCGACCCTCAGAATCACAATCTGATGCTCTAACCAACTGAGCTACGACTACCGTTTTGATTTGGGCAGCAAAAATAAAGAAAAAAACATGGGGCACAAAAAGTTTTTAAATACGCACGTACGCAATACCACATACAGTGCTGAAAAAAGAACTATAAGATGAATGGCTGCGCTGCTGAGACGGATATCCTTTTTTTGTTGCCTTTGAACAAAAAAAGATAGAAGGCGGGAAGCGGACATCTGTAGACCCATGCAGTTTGTTGACAGCCCCTAAACATTTTTTGAATACTATTTTCAACTAAAAAGTTTCACAATATTGAACGCTACTATCGTTTGATAAATTTGTTGCTAATTGTACTTAATTTGCGACTCATAAATAAGGTAAATGAAAAACTTTGATTTTAAGAAGCTGATTCCTCATGCAGTGGCAGTTGGTATATTTTTATTAGTTACAATTATATTTTGCAAACCTGCCCTTGAAAGTGGCGTTGTACTTAAGCAAGCGGATATAAGCAGCTGGCAGGCAATGAGCCACCAATCAATGGAGTACAAAGCGGCAAAGGGTCATTATCCATTGTGGGTGTCTACTATGTTTAGTGGAATGCCAGCTTATCAAATTGCCATAGAAGGTGCATGGTCGCCGGTGGGAGTTATTGATCACGCTTTTCAATTGTGGTTGCCAAAGCCAATGAACTTTTTCTTTTTGGCGTGCATAAGCTTTTATTTTTTATGTATGTGTTTACGGGCGAAGCCATACGTAGCGATAATTGGCGCTATTGCTTTTGCATTTTGCACCTACTCTCCTATTATAATTACTGCAGGGCATGATACTAAAATGCTTACACTTGCATATTCACCTGCGTTAATTGGTGCAGTCATCTTACTTTTTGATAAAAAATATTTGGCAGGGTTTTCACTCACGGCACTTTTTACAGCTTTACAAGTAGGCCAAGGCCACCAACAAATAAGTTATTATGTGTTTTTAATTTTAGCTATTATGACCGTATTTTTTATTGCGCAGGCAATAAAAATAAAAGATACCAAAGACCTATTAAAGAGTTTGGGACTTTTGGTGGTAGCGGGTTTGCTAGGATTGGCAGTAAATGCTATTAGCCTTTTACCAACTTACGATTATGCAAAATACAGTAAGCGTGGCGGGCAGTTAAAAATGGATGAAGCTAATACCGCCAACGATAAAGTTGTTGATGGAAAAACGACGGGGCTTAGCAAAGAATATGCATTTCAATGGAGTTATGGCAGGGCAGAAACGATGAGTTTAATGTTTCCCGGAGTAAAAGGTTACGGATCATATTACGCCCAAAGGGATGGAGAAAGTTATTTATTTCCGCAGTTAAAAGATGATGCTAATGTTGTAAATTATATGACAGGCTTATTTCCACAAGCGCCTGCAGATCAAATTGCACAACAAATGAGCCAGTCTCTTTATTGGGGAGATCAGCCTTTTACAAATGGCCCTGTTTACCTTGGAGCCATCATTTGCTTTTTGTTTTTGTTTGGAATGTTTTACCTGGATGCTAAACACAAATGGTGGATTTTTAGTGCAAGTATTTTTGGTATTTTATTGGCCCTCGGCAGCAACTTTGATGGGTTTAATACTTTTATGTTTAACTATTTTCCTCTTTATAACAAGTTTAGGGTTCCCACTATGGCGTTGGTAATACCACAAATATTGTTTCCTATTGTAGCAGTATTAACCATCGATAAATTGATCAGTAATTTTAATGCTGACGAGGCATGGCAAAAATTTAAGTTGGGCGTTTTTGCTACGGCTGCTGTGGTTTTATTAGGATTTGTATTTTATGCAACATCTGATTTTGGTAATGAAAACCGCAACCGAACCACAGCTTTTAATACTTTATGGCAAAGTAAGGACGCAGATTTCCAAAATAAATATGGCTTGTTAAACGAGCAATATAAAGGACAAAGAGATAACCAGGTTTATGAGAATTGGGTTTTTCAATTGCAGCAAAACCCTGACGCAGAAAATACAGCAAGAGGAATTTTAACAGAATTGAAAAAAGACAGAGGTTCAATGATGTTGAAAGATTTAATTCGCTCCATGTTATTTGTATTAGTGGCAGCAGGTTTAATTGGGCTGTATATAAAAAAGAAATTATCAGCTACTATTATGTTGGTAGGTGTTACAATAGCATCAACTATTGATTTATTGGCGGTTGGGTCAAATTATTTAAATGCAAAAAGTTTTGATAACAAAGAAAATTATGATGCAGTTGAGTTTCCACTCACGAATGCAGACAGAACTATATTGGCAGATAAAGACCCTAACTTCAGGGTTTTTAATACAAGCGTAGGCAGTCCTTTTGAAGAGGCAAAAACATCTTACTACCACAAATCTATAGGCGGTTACCATGCTGCAAAATTGGGTATTTACGACGATTTAAGTACTTATCAAATGAGCGGCAGACCAAACCCCGGTGTGCTAAATATGCTTAACGCAAAATGGATTATTACCGGCGAAGGCGATAAAACACAAGCCCTACAAAACCCTGAAGCATTGGGTAATGCTTGGTTTATAAAGGGTGTAACTTTTGTGAAAGGCCCAGTGGCAGAAATGAAAGGTCTTACCAACTTAAATACAAGAGACAGCGCAGTAGTTGATGAATCATTCAAGCCATTGGTGACAGCATTTAGCCCGGCAGATAGTTCGTCGTCAATAAAAATGACAGCGTACGACAATGACGCCATTACCTATGAAAGCAATGCTAATGCTAACAATATTGCTGTGTTCAGCGAAATTTATTACAAAGATTGGAATGCCTATTTAGATGGAAAAAAGGTACCGTTTTTTAAAGCGAACTATGTTTTGAGAGCAATGGTTGTACCTGCAGGGAAGCATAAAATTGAATTTAAGTTTGAGCCTTCTATTTTCTTTTTAAGTAAAAATATAAGTGCAATAGCAGGCTGGTTACTATTTGCGTTGTTACTTGCGGCACTGTTTATGGAGTGGAGAAAAGGAACGAGAACAATTAAAAGTTAGATTATTTTAAGTACTTCATTTAACCGAAATATAATTCAAGCAAAGCCCAACATAGCATTACTGGCGCCTTATAATGTATACCCTGCACGTACTGGTGGCAAAAAATTTATTGCAAGTTTTTACGAATACCTGGCTAAAATTTATCCTATAACTTTTATTTCGGTAGCAGAGAATACATTGCCCATTGATGCAAAAGATTCTTTCGAAGGGATTTTAGGTAGCTCCAAATTGCGGTATGCAAATCCGTTTCTTTTTTTTAAAATACAAAAATTAATTAAACATAAAGGCATTACCGACCTCATCATCGTACATCCTTATTACGGTTGGCTTGCATGGTTATTAAAGAAAAGTACGGGAGTAAAACTGTCTCTCTTATCTCACAACATAGAAGCAGTGCGTTTTAAAAGCATGGATAAGTGGTGGTGGAAAATGCTTTGGTTTTATGAAAAAAATACGCACAAGATCATTGACCATAATTTTTTTGTAACGCAGGAGGATCTTGATTTTGCAGTTAAAAATTATTATCTGGAAGCTGCAAAATGTGATGTGATAACCTATGGAATTGAATGGGAGCAATCACCTAAACAAATTGAGAAAAAAGAGGCAGCAGATAAAATAAGACTACAATACAATATTGAAAGTACTTGTAAGATTTTACTTTTTAATGGAACATTAGATTATAAACCCAATATTGAAGCGGTAGAATACATTATTCAAAGCATAAACCCGATTCTTTTAAAACACACCAATTTTTTATATAAAATAATTATTTGTGGTAAGGGTTTACCTGCAGCGTTCAATGACTTAGAGGACCTAAAAGATAAAAATATTATCTATGCAGGATTTGTAGACGACATCAATCTATTTTTTAAAGGAGCTGATATTTTTTTAAACCCTGTAATTACAGGAGGAGGAATTAAAACCAAATTAGTGGAGGCGCTTGGAAATGATTTGACAAGCATCAGTTGCAGAAGCGGTGCATTTGGCATTCCAACAAAGGTTTCAGAAGGAAAACTTACCGTAGTGGATGATTTCGATTGGGAAGTTTTTTCTGAAGCAATATTATCAGCAGCAATTGAGACAAATATCTCTACGTCTTTTTTTAATCATTTTTATTGGGGTAATATTGCAGCAAAAGCAGCAAACATCATTAGCGGAAATACAATAGTACAGAAATGAAAATCTTAATTACAGGTATAGCAGGTTTTGCTGCAAAACATTTTCTTCATTACTTAAATGAACAGGAGCCCGGTAGTGAAGTAATGGGTATTTATAATGAAACCCCACCCTCCTTTGATGACGAAAAATTAGATGGATTACACATTTCATTTTCCAAAATAAATTTATTAGAGAAAGAGAAAATTGCAGCAGTAATTGAAGAATTTAACCCTGCGTACATATTACATTTAGCAGGAAGAAGCAGTGTTGCAAATAGCTGGAAAGCACCTGCAGATTCCGTTATGGATAATACCAGTTTCTTCTTAAATATTGTAGAAACGGTAAGAACGCTTAAACTTAATTGTAGAATTCTATCTGTAGGTTCAACAGAAGAATATGGGAATGCAAATGCAGGTTTACCATTGAAGGAAACTGATTGTCCTGACCCTGCAAGTCCTTATGGGGTTGCGAGGGTGTTACAGCAAAAACTTGTAAAAATATATGCTGAAAGTTATGGTGTAGATATTGTTCATACAAGATCATTTAACCATATTGGACCTCATCAAAAACCTGACTATGTAATATCATCTTTTGCAAAACAGATAGTGCAGCAGGCAAAAAAAGGAGTTTCTAAAATAGAATTGGTAACCGGAGATGTAAATGTCATCAGAGATTTTAGTGATGTGAGAGATGTGGTAAGAGCCTATTATTTGTTGCTTTATAAAGGGGTAAAAGGCCAAACGTACAATGTATGTTCCGGCAAAGGATATTTGATAAAGGACATGATTGATCTCTTTTCAACCATCATTGGTGAACATGTTTTCCATACAACAGACGAAAAAAACTTTCGCCCATCAGAGAACAAGGTGATTATGGGGTCGTACGAAAAACTGTTGGATGCAACAGGTTGGAAACCGGAATATACTATTGAAGACAGTTTGAGAGATATTATTAAATATTGGGAAGGGGAATTATAAAATTACACTCCGCTCAATTGAATTATAAAGAAGCTCTGCTGTTCGTTTCCAAGTAAAGATATTTTTTTGCGAACGACCTTTTTCAATTAATTCATTTTTTAAATTCTGATCACTCCACAACAACATCATTTTATCTGCAATATCTTTTACGCTAAAAGGATCTACCAATAATGCTGCGTCGCCTGCTACTTCGGGCATCGAAGTAGTATTACTACAAATCACGGGTACTTCACTTTGAAAAGCTTCCACAATAGGCAAACCGAACCCTTCAAACGTTGGCACAAAGGTTAAAGCGAAAGCACTGCCTAAAAGATTTACAAGTTGTTCATCACTTACTCTTCCTGTAAATATTACATCCTCCTTAGCACTCATATTTGAAATTACATTTTGAACGATTTCATCACCCCAAAATATATTTCCTGCCAACATCAATTTTAATGGTGCATTTGTATCGTTCTTAAAAACTTCAAAAGCTTGCAACAAGCGCACTATATTTTTTCGAGGATGCATTGAGCCTATAAAAAAGAAGTATTCTTCATTTTGAGAGAAGATTTTTCTGGTTTGTAGCTTTAACTCATTACTTAAAGGATAAAAATTTTGCTTTACACCACAAGAAACATTGTCAATTAAATTTGGAGAGATTTTATAGGTTGAGCTGATATCCTCTTTGCTGTATTCTGAGATGGTTGCAATTCTGTTTGCTTTCCTTGCAAATTTTGGGTAAAAAGTTCTAAAATAAACTCTATTTCTAAAAGGCAAATCCTGTGGCTGGTGCTCAAAATTTAAATCATAAATGATTGGAAGTTGTCTGCATTTAGTAGATAAACAAAGAAAACCTTCCATTGATAAAAAAAGATCAGGCCGGTGTTTTTTTAGAAAAAAACCGACAACAATTTCCATAAAAAACAAATAAAGTAAAGGATGCCTGTAGGGCGGAAAAATGTAGTACTTTTTTGCATTCGGGAAATCAAAATAATCTTCGGTAAAATTCTTGTCGCATAGAATTTGAAATTCTATTTCAGGATGAGAAGAGATTAACGGTCGGAGCGTTTCGATAGTA
>JANOTH010000346.1:0-6501 GCA_031416275.1 Ferruginibacter sp.
CTTCTGCTATAAACGTTCCATGCTCATCCCTAAATTTTTTGTGCTGCAAACTTTGAATATATTTGACTGCAGATTTATTTATCATAATGAAAGTTTTGGCAGCTAGTTGCTGCGCTAAAAATACTAATGAACCTTTTTCGCCTTAAAAATATAGTTTTTCTTTTACTCTTGGTTTCATCGTGTAAAACAATAAAAGATGCAACTACGTTTATTAGCAAAGCTCCAAAAAACAAACCATATCTTGTTGCTAATTCTGTTGAACTTGTAGGCGAAAATTTTAATAAAACAGAGCGGCAGTCTGTAATACAAAGACTCAGCAGTCAATTAGATGATAGCAGTAAAGTAAATGTAAAGGACGCTTTCTTTTTTTTACATTTCATTAAAAGCCCTATAGCTTACGATACCGGATATTCTTCTATATCAGCATTTAATATGCAAACATTTATGTACCACTTAGGTTATTACAATGCTAAAGCAACATATACCCAAGATACTTTTAAAAGAGAGGTCACTGTTAAGTATAAAGTTATAGCCGGCAAGCCAACCCTAATTGACACATTACGATACCGTTTAAAAAAACCGGACTTACAACAGATTGCGTTAGCATCTGCTGATGAAAGCTTTTTAGAACAAAATAAACCCGTTACAAAAATTGCCGTGCTTGCAGAAATAGCAAGACTTGTAGATAGTTTTAGAAATAATGGCTACTATAAATTTACAGCTGCAGAATTAAGAATGCGTGGCGACAGCAGTATTGCAGCACTTACTACAATAAGTGATGACCCTTTTGAGCAATTGCGATTATTGAACGAAGCACAACTTAAAAAAGATTCACCTACTGTAAAGCTGGCATTAGATTTAAACCCTCCCGAAGATTCAACAAAACTTTATAAATACTATGTAAACAAAATTTATATTTTAAGCGATTACAGGGTAGATGATTTGTTGAGTGATACTTTAAATGTAACACAGCGTGCAACTACAAATTTTATTCTGCGGTATCATGAAAGACTTTTTAGAACGGGTTTGCTCGCTAGAAACATCACTTTAAGACCCGGTAATATTTACAACCAACGTGAATATTTTCAAACAATCAGTAACCTAACTAAACTTGGCGTTTGGAAAAGTATAAATATTCGTGTTGTTGAAAACCTGGATGAAACAAATAAGGTTGACCTAATTATTGAATTAATAACAGGAAGAAAATTCTTATTTGAAAATTCACTTGAGGCGAGTTACTCAGCCACAAACAATACTAGTGCTGCACTTGGTGGAAACCTCTTCGGCCTGTCTGCAAATTTTTCGTTGAAGAATAAAAATATTGCAAAACAAGCCATTAGTATGACGCACAACCTAAGGCTTGGTGTGGAGTTAAATAAAGCTAGCCGTAGCAACTCCAACAACCTTATATTCTCCAACGAAATAAGTTACACCAATACAGTTTTAAAACCGGGTTTATCGCCAAGAGTAATGAACATCTTTAAATTAAAGAGCGGTGAATCATTTATAAATTCGGGCTTTGCCTATAACAACAGGCTAAATCTTTTCAGTTTACAATCTGTTAATTTAAACGCAGGTTTTACAGGGTTAGATAAAAAAAACAGGACTTATGTTTTTCGTTTATTGAATGCCAATTTTAGCTATTTGTACAATCAATCGAAAACGTTTACTGATTTACTGGATCTTAATCCTTTCCTTAGATATTCTTATAATACTTCCTTTACACTTGGCACGGCTTTTAGTTATTCAAGTGTTTTTCGAAACCCCAAACATCCATTGAGTTTATCAAAAGAAAGAAATTTTAAGTTTAATATTGAGGAGTCAGGCTTAACGCCATTGGGCTTATTACCAATAGTTAAAAAGTTTAAAAGACAATATGTAAAACTAGATGCTGAGTATAAATACACTGTAACCAAAGCCAAAACAGCAGTTGCATTTAGAATGTTTGCGGGTGTTGGTATTCCTCTTTTTAAAGATACTGCATTGCCTTTTTTTAAACAGTTTTTTGGCGGTGGCAGCAACAGCATGAGAGGTTGGCCCGTGAGAGGTATTGGTAGAGGTGCTCAAAAATTGATTCCTTACAATGCAACTTCGCCCAACATTTTTAATGATCGTACAGGCGATATACAATTTGAAACCAATATAGAATACCGCCACGATATTGCACGCATTGTGCCTGACTTGATTAGTTTGAAAGGCGCTGCGTTTGTTGATATTGGAAACATCTGGAACATTCGTGACACCAAACCCGGCGGTGGAACTGATTTTACAAAATTTGAATTTAAGAATTTCCTAAAGCAATTAGGCTTATCAGCTGGATACGGTTTTAGATTTGATTTTTCATACCTCATCTTAAGAACCGATTTTAGTTTCCGTTTTAAAAGACCTGAAAGCAGCGATATAAACAGCGGTTGGAAGGCTCCCCCAATTGGATTTAATGATGCATTCAAAAAAATATTCTCAAAAGATTTTAGGCAATGGCGTTATGAGAATTTTAATTTTACGATAGGCATCAACTATCCATTCTAAATTTACTTTTGTTTTTTGAAAAGACAACCATAGAGAAAATTTCTCAAGAAAATTACCTTGATAATTCGCCCACATGTTCCATAAATGTTTCCATTGTTTTTGCATAATCCACATTCATTTCGCCAATTTTTGTTCGACGCAATTCGCTTAGATAGGCGCCACATCCCAACACTGCGCCCATATCATGTGCAAGGCTACGAATATAGGTGCCGGTACCACACAACACCCTAAAACTTACAACAGGTAATTCAACGGCTGTAATTTCGAATTCATTAATCGTTATTGTTCTGGCTTTTAGCTCAACATCGTCTCCCCTTCTTGCAAGTTCATATAAAGCAACACCATCTTTTTTTATAGCGGAATATATGGGCGGAAATTGCTGAATTTCACCAAGAAAATTGGAAGTAGCATTTTTAATTTCTTCTACAGTTATATGTGCATAATCTTTAAAATGTTCGGGTGTGCTTTCCTTATCGTATGTTGGAGTTGTTGCACCTAAGGTAAATGTGCCAGTATACTCTTTTACCTGCGCCATGTACTCATTTATTTTTTTCGTAAACTTACCCGTGCAAACTATTAATAGCCCTGTTGCAAGGGGATCTAGCGTACCTGCGTGACCAACTTTTTTTATTTTAAGAGTACTTCTTATTTTTCTTACCACGTCAAAAGATGTCCAATGCAATGGCTTATCAATTAAAATAACCTTCCCTTCTTCAAACGTTGTTCTAGCCTCTTCGCTTATCAAAACCTGCGGCAATTGCTTTCTTAGTGGTACAACTTCTCCATTCGCTTGCTGCGCAATATGTTTTGCAAAATATGATCCTTTAGCCAAAATATTTTTTTGCGAAAATAATTAATAATGAGTGTAATAAACAGTAAGAGGCTGTCTTAAAAAAGACAACCTCTATTTTCATTTAGTAAGGAGAAAATCTATTTATTATTTTCTTATAATTTTTTCTGTAGCTATTAAAACACCGTCAACAGTTAATCTAGCTATATATAAGCCTGCGTTTAACCTGCTTAAGCCATTGATAGAAACATTGTTTGTTCCAATAGTTGTAGTTGTTCGGTTAACCATTACAGTCTTGCCGCTTGCATCAATAATGCTTAACATAGCCAAACCTTTTAGAGAAGTGTTGTAACGAATATTTATCGTTTCTATGAACGGATTAGGAGACACTTCCATTACTGCCGCAACATCAGTTTTTAATCTAACAGTCATTATTTTGCTATATGTAAATCTTCCATCATTATCAAATTGTTTAAGACGATAGTAGATTACATTTTTGTTTTGTAACTCAATTGACTTATCTGTATAGCTATAACTTTTTTGGGAACCTGCTGCAAAACCATCTAAAACAATTGCAATTGTTTTAAAAGAATTTACATCAAATGATCTTTCAACTTCAAAACGATTGTTGTTAATTTCTTCTGAAGTTACCCAGGTAACAGCAACGGCTGTATTTTCTACAGGTACGGCGTTTAATGATAAATACTTTACAGGTAATGGACCCGCCAGTGCCGCAACCGGCACAACTGCTGTATCTGAACAACCATTTCTTTGTTCCGTTAAAATCAAAGTATAATTTCCTTCTTGTCTTATTACAGCATCTTTAGTACTGCCTGTAAATGTACCTGGACCTTTCCAATTCCAATCTAAGCCTGTAGAACCACCGAAAGCTGTAACAACATTACTTAAAGTAACATCCCCACCCACTAAAAGAGCTGTAGATAAAGGATTATTTGCTATTAATGCCCCTACAACAGTTCCTGAAGCAACCGGTTGAGATTTATCTTCTTGCACCATTGTACTATCAGTTCTTGTAGGACAACCCGAAACGATTGCACTAGTTAAGTAATATTTTCCTGCTCTATCAATTACAGCATTACTTCCATTGCTTGAAACAATATTGCCCTCTGTAGTAGCCCACCGATATGATGCGCCACTTACAGGAGCAGCTGCCGATAATGTTGTTGTAGGAGCATTGCATTTTAGTACTGAAGGTTTTGTTATCGAAGGTGAAGCCACCGGCGCATCTAAAAATTCATAAGGACCTGAAAAATCCTGTAATGCTGAAGTAAAAGTTGAAGAAGATCTTGATTTTGTAATAACTCTAGTGAAAGGTGGTATACATGCATCGAAACCAGAAGTTGATAATGCGGGATCAACACCCAGGCTCGTTAAATCTAACGCAATTTCACCAAAATCATAAGCAGCATATAGATTAGAATATGAAATTGAACCTATTCCTTGACCGTTCGATGATGTTCCCCACGCCGGACCCTGAGTATTACCTGTATTTGCAGATGCCCATGCATTGAATTGAAAGGGTGCTACTACTCCAATTTTTGCATAACCATAAGTTGAACCATAGTATTCATTAGGAATAAAGCTAAACCTTGTAGGATTAGCTGTGGCATAGGTATTAGCTGAAACCCAAATATAAATACCTACTTCAGATACCCCTGCGGTACCATAAGAAAAAGAAACTGTCATATCCCCAATGGTATTTACAGAACCATTAGTGTTAAAAGTCCATTGCGTACGACCTCCTGTAGTAGCCGGACCTGAATTACTGAATAATCCTGTTGAATTATTGTAGGCTATTCTGCTATGAAAAAGCTCAAAATCCACATATCTGTTCCCCGTGTTACCTAAGGTGCTGACACCCATTGTAAGCATAAGGGCACTTGGGTTGGTATTATTAATTGTTGTACCGTTTCTGCGCATATGTATATATGAATCAACTATATCATATTTTACATCAAGTTCTGAACCATTAGGTGCAGCAGTCCATGTTGAAGGATTATCACCATTTTTAGAACCACCTATAAAAGAGGTTGAATCTCCACCTCCTGTTCTAATTCCGGTAGGAATTCCAATATTATCTCTGCCATAACGTGCATCTAAAAGTAAATAGCCATTTTGGACTGAATACCTAGGAAAAGCCATTCCTTGATTAAATTTAAAATTTTGAGATGCTTGAAGTCGAGTTTTGTAAACTGACGATCCTGTGGTATCAATAACCCCTACACCAACGCCTGCGGCATTCCCATTGCCCTTGAACCAGTCAAAACTATTGGGAGTACTTGAAGGAGTGATATTTTGTGACTGGCCCGATCTAACATCGCCATCAATTCCGAAACCCGCAGTAACTGCAGGTGCATACTGAGCAATACATATAGAAGGGAGAAAAGTTACAAGTGTAACAATTGTGGCTAAAACGAATTTAAAATTACGTTTCATTTTTTGTGGTTTTTGGTTTCTTGATCCTATTGAATCTTTGGAAAGACCTAAGGAAAAAGTTTAAATTTTTTAAGAATTTTAGGATAACCGAGGTAACAGTCGTCTCTAAATTCAACATAAAAGTAGAACCACATAAGTAAACTTCCAAATAAAATACAGTAATTTTACTATATTTCGAGTTAATATACTCATTAGGGCATTATAGTAGAAATTCTACTTAACAATTCTTTATTTTATTAGATATTATCTAACGAAATACAATTATTATTAAATTTACAGAAGCTAATTAGATGTATTTATGAATTAATAGATAGATATTCAATCATTTATACAAAAATATTCAAGCAGAAATTTTACCCATTTCACATAAATAGAGCGTCAAATTCTTCGTATATCTAGTTTTTTAAATAGAATATTTTCGATTTGTTGTAAAAAAATGTCGGGGAAAACTACTCGGTTTTGTAACGAGCAAAAATCTTGTAATAAGTATAATTACACATTACAAACTCATCTACTTAACCAAATAAAAGCAATGGAATAATATTAATTTCTAATGAGCTCTTCAATGCGATATTATAATGAAACGAGGAGGAAGTTGGGCAAATGTTTAAACATGTGGCAAAATTGATTTACAACATTTGTTTTGCTTTTAACTCAAGGTATTTGTTGATGGTATTAACCGTTAAATTTTGCGGAGCGCTAGTGATGGATAAGATTCCGTACTT
>JANOTH010000347.1:0-2724 GCA_031416275.1 Ferruginibacter sp.
CATAAATAGCCGCAGTGTAACCCGCGGGCCCTGATCCTATAATTAAACAACTCACTTTTTCTACTCCTGTATTTTCCATCATTATTTTAAATTTAAAAAATTAATATTCTATTGAGATATAATCGTTTTGTATTTTACGGCATACCCACAAAATGAACCTAGTGCACCATTTGAAATATTGCCCAATACTTTATTGGGTTGCGCAAACGGGTTACCAATACCTTGAAATGCAAATTCCCAGGTGCTCCAAAAAACATAAGCAGATTGTGGGATGTTACAATATTTTAACGTTATTGTATCGCCACGTCTAAAAAAATTGCTGTCTGCTTTAGGCGGATCATTTCTATCAATACCCTGCGGCAGCTGAACTGTAAACGTTGACCCATCAATTACCTGGTCATCAAATACAGAATTCTCTCCTGGTTTAAAAGGACCGCTGTTTTTCTTGGTAAAATACCTACCAAAGTTGCCGAGCCCTGCAGGATCTGTTGATTTTAATTGCAAGGTTCTTTTAGAAGTATCAGGGTTAAGCGGCGCCGGTCTTGTATAAATTGAATCAAGCGTTATAGCATTTGCAGGTATAGACGTTGTGGAAGTGTATTCCTTACCTGCAACTACAACCCTTAAGAAATAGGTTTTGTTTAACTCCCCTATGAAAGCAGTTGATGGACTCAAAATATCATTGCTATAAAAATAACCTGTAAGCCCAGGCGCTAGCAGTGTAGGATACTCTTTCAATTTGTGGGTTGTAACGCCATTTGATAAAAATACTTCAGCGTTTCTAATAAATGTTCCGGCAAGCGTTTGTGCATCTATTTTGCTAAAATAACCGAGGCTTTTTGTAAGGACAACAAGTGGTGGTTGTCCATCTTCAATTTGTGCATCAACCACCACTAATGGAACAGCATCATCCAATTTTAATGTAACATCTTTTTCGCATGCAGAAAGAAAAATGACAGTTAAAACCAACACACAAAATTTCATCTTCATTCTTTAATTTGTCTTTTTTATATGTACAAATTTACTGCAAATCACTTAAACGAAAAGGGCTGCAAAAAAGCAGCCCTGAAAATGGTGTATGAAGTAGAAAGTTTTAATTAAGCACAACACGCTGTGTACTATTGAGTGTTGGCGTACGAACCTGAATAAAGTAGGTTCCTTTTGCATAGCGGGAAAAATCGATCTGTATTTTATTTCCCGATATAGATGCTACTCTATATTGGTTTACAACAATGCCAGCGGCATTTGTAATATTAATTACAGCCTTTTCATTTGAGTTGACAGCATAAATCTCGATCGTCAATATTCCGCTAGTTGGGTTTGGATAATACTTAACCGTTGAAGCATCCAAACCATCAAATACAACCAACCTTGCAGGCGAGTAAACAAATTTCCCGTCTACATCAACCTGTTTTAAGCGATAATAATTCATCCCTTTTACAGGATTGTTATCTGTAAAATTGTAGGCTATCGCAGTTGATGAATTTCCTGCAGCTGCAACGGTTCCAATTTTTGCAAATCGTACAGCATCGTTACTTCTCTCCACATCAAAACTTTTACTATTTATTTCCAGCGAAGTTTTCCATTCAACCAATACGGAAGTTGCAGTTTGCTTGCGAGCAGTGAAATACAATAATGTGACAGGCAGTGGGCCTTGTGGGCGGTAAACCGATGACCACCCATCTCCTGCTCCACCTAAGAAAATATTATTTGAAGGCGCTGCATTACCCGAATTGTTGAAACCATCACCTATGCCACCAACAAAGATATTGTTAGATGGTGCTGCGTTACCTGCATTATTAAACCCATCACCAATACCTCCTAAAAAAATTGTGTTGGAAACAACATTGCTAGATGAAAAATTAAATCCGTCACCGATGCTTCCTCTAAATATATTGTTTGCAGCCACACCATTTGTAGCAATTCCAAAGCCATCTCCGGAACCGCCTAAAAAAATTTCATTGGAGGCTATACTGAAGCTTTGTTTTGAAAAACCATCTCCTACACTTCCAAAAAATATTGAGTTGTTTGGTGGTTGCGCTTTGCTTGCAAATGCAAGCAGTATCAGCACAACACCAAAAATTTTACTTTTCATAATTATGTTTTTTAAAAATGAAAAATATATTATTCTCCTGTGCGTACGCCACGTCCGCCGTGTGTACCAAAGTTTGATGCATAATCCAATCCTCCCGCAGATCTATTACAAATTTGTAGCGTTGCTATAAGATCTGCAAAGTACCCACCACGTCCTGTTATGCTCAAGTTGTTCGTAGTGGAAGGCCAGTTGGCTGTATTTGATTCAGCCGTAGCGGTTAAAACTCCGTCCCCATGTAATCCTGTAAATGTTCTACCAGTTGCACTGCCAGCATAAATAGCAAATTCAGTTGCATTTCCACTCATTTCCATAATGCCATAAAATGTAGCACCGCTAGATGTTCTTGTGCTTGATGCTGTTGCTAATGCGCCGCATCTGATGGCTAAATTCGGAGCCCCTCCCCCTGCATAATTTGCATTTCCGGTAGCCCATGTTTCATTCGCAGCACCCTGATTAGTGGCTGTATTTACAGGAGCAATAGTTGTATTACCCCATGCAAATTCTAATGGGGCAGGCGTATTATTGCCACCTCTACATGCTTTTTCATATTCCAGTTCAGTCATAGGCCTCATTGCAGCCCAATCTAACCAAGCAAGTACACTGGCTGCACTTAAACTTACGGTTGCTCT
>JANOTH010000348.1:0-5067 GCA_031416275.1 Ferruginibacter sp.
TGCGATTACAAGATTCGAACTTGTGTGTGAAGCTTATGAGACTTCTGAGTTAACCACTACTCTAAATCGCAATTCTGTTGGCTCAGAAAGAGTCGAACTTTCATCACTTCATTCGTAAGGAAGTATTCTAATCCATTAAACTATAAGCCAGTACTGGTGCGACTTTCAGACTTGAACTGAATTTATTTTTCCTATTATACCCTTCTAGAAAAGAAGGAAGAAAAATGTGTTACCATTACACCAAATCGCATTCTCTTAACCGGTTGTCTGCGGGTATCGAACCCTGTTCCTCGCATTCACAAAGCGATGCTTTACCAATAAGCTAAAAACAACATTTGCGATTCGTAAGGGAGTTGAACCCTTGTCACCAGATCGACAATCTGCCATGTTAGCCGTTACACCAACGAACCTAAAAGAATTCGCAAAAAACAAGGTTTTTAAAAAGCGTCCCTGTTGCATCTCACAGGGAACGCTCTCCTTCCTCCTTCTGCATTATTATTTGTAACTACTTTTTTGAAAAGCAAATCCAATATTCTATGAATACACATAATTGCTATAATAAACTTCATTTTCTGTTCGGTTTTACGCATAAAAAAGCCCAATCGTCTTTTAAAAAATAAGATTGGGCTTCTGTAAAAAATAGAAATTGCTATTCCATTTTTTCTTCGGTACACAATCGTGTTATGTTATCATTCTTTGCATCGCAACTGCTAAAATAAAATGTCGGTATCAGCATAAATATTTCTGCAATCATCTTACCTGATGAAAGATTTTTATGACTGGTATTTTTATTGCTACGATGAATCATTTTTATTTTTTAATTAAATAATTATTTCAGTTTATAAAATTACTGTAGACGGATACAGAAATTAAAAAGCCCCGCTTCGTAGGCGGGGCTTAAGTTATAGCGAATTAGTTTTGATACCTATTCATCAGCATAACATGCCCCGCAACTGTTATAATCCATTGCTGGACTAAAACAATCAACCAATTTATTATGTAGTTGTATGCGTAACATGTTTTACTTTTTGTTAAAATTTATTTGCAATGCAAAGATGAATTTATTTTTTTGAAACTACCAAATAATTTTTAAAAATATTTTTTTCTTCTTGTTTTTGTGAATCAAAAAAGAGAATTTTTTATAAATTTTGTAGACATAGTATTTCTTAAAAACAAGAAAATATTTTTATCATTTTCTTACTCAATCATCGCCATCTTTTTTATTTTCCATTCTTACAAATGCTGCTCTTTTCGGCCCTGGGAAAGGAATTTTTTCACCCTTTACTGCCACCCAAATAATTTCATTCAGTTCTAAATCGGGTGCCGCATCTTCTACCGCTAAATTAAATTCTTCTGATCTGCGCTGCCATTTATTTTCCGCAATATTTTTTTCATTTAAATTAATTAATGGTGTTATTGCAGTATAGTTTGAGCCGGCTGATTGGTTTTGAAAACAGCGCCACATCGGCATAGCTGCGGCATCATATTGTGTCATTGGTGGTAGTCCTAAAATCAACTCTATTGTGCGCAATACAGATGTTGTTGAATACATCGTATGATCTACAAAATTTCTTTTCACAAATCCACCTGCAACATAAGCCGGGCTTCGGTGTGCGTCCACATGGTCAGCACCGTTTTGTGCATCATCTTCTAATATAAAAACTGCGGTTTCTTTCCAAATAGGTGATCTTCTCAAATGCTCAATGAACATACCCACTGCAAAATCATTGTCCGCAACATGCGCATTGGGTGATGGTCTTCCTTTTCTTAATCCTTCTGTATGGTCATTACCAAATCGAACGGTACTTAATTGGGGTACTGCATTTATCGCAATCAGCGAATCAAAATCTCTTTTCCATTGCGCAAATCTTGTAGTGTCAGTCACCGACATGTTATAACCCGTGTAATAATTACACATATTATTTTTTAGTGCAGGAATATTTGCCTTTCCATTATCAGCAAATTCACCATAGGTTCTGTAACTCACATTATTCCTTTTGCAATGGTCCCAAATAAATCCATCTTTGTTATTGGCGATAGCACTGTTCCCTTCAGCATTATATCTGCCTCCTCTGCCCCCATAACTCGTAGGCCATGTCTTTTCTAAAAAATCTGTAGAATATGCACCCATACTCCAGTTGTGGCCATCCGCACTCACTTCTGCATCCACATAAAAATTATCCAGCAGTACAAAATCACTTGCAAGATTATGCTGGTTTGGCGTTACATTTTTTCCGAATAAAAGCAAACTTGTATCACCATTTCCTTGTGGCATATCAGCCAACACCTGATCGTATGTTCGGTTTTCCTTTATCACATAGAACACATGTTTTATAGGCGATTTCTCTCCTACTTTTCTTGGTATCGGGTTACCTGCCAAGCCTTCCGCATTTAATTCTTTTTCTTTTGTGTATGGCGTATTTGCATAAACCGCTTTTGAAAATATCTCTAATTGTTTCTCAGATGGTGTTGAAATAATACTTAACGTTCCTTTAAACAAACCTCCTATATACTGCACGCCCATTGGCTTTGTGGTATCACCCTGCTGATATATAACAGACTGGTTGCTGCGGTATGGGCTCGGCCCGTATGGGTTTGCCTGCGAAGAAAATCCTTTGCCATTTGTTACAAATATTTTACTGCCTATCACTTTTACATTTGTAGGATACCAGCCTACAGGAATAAAACCTTCTGCCTTGCTTTCTCCCATTTTACTGACGTCAAAAACGGTTAAGCAGTTGTTATCTGCATTGGCTATGTACAATTCTTTTTCGTTGGCGCTTAGCGCCAAACCATTGGTAGTACTGCCGCTTGGCGCATTCGGGTACAACGCAGCGTTCAATGTTTCTACTACTTTATTTGTAGCAAGATCAATAATAGAAACGCTGTTGTCATTTGAATTTACTACAAACAGATGTGTATTTTTTTTATTAATTATTATTTCATTCGGGTTATCTCCTACTGCAATAGATTGTCTAACACTCATCAACTTTGTATCAAACAAAATAATTTTATCGCAACCCCAGCAACTGATGTACAACGTTTTTTTATCTTTCGAAAGTAGGCAACTGTAGGCCTCTCCATCTAATTTTACAGTTTGTAAAATATTTTTGCTTAGTAAATCAACAATGTATAGGGAGTTGTTTTCTTTGGTTACAACATACATTTTGTTGGCAGCATCATCTACTTCAATCCCGGCAGGAGAAATTATATCCTTCATTTTTTTACCAAGCAAAAAGCTATCCGCCAATATCAGTTTGTTCTGGATGATATTGTATTGCAGAATCCAGTTATCATTTCCGCCACTGGCATACAACTTCTTTTCATCTGCCGAAAACTTTAAGCCATACCATGATTTTGCAATCGTCACTTCATCCAGCTGCTTCTCGGTAATTGGATTTATTAACTGGATGGTTTGTGTACTTTGTCCGTTGTTGGTTACGGCTATTAATTTTCCTGATTTGCTCACCACCATGTTCAATGGCAGATCGCCCAATGGCAGACTTCTACCTGCCGGTGAAAGGCTCCAGCCATTTGGTAAGGTTATCTTCTTATCAGAAAATTGCTGTAATGTTTGGCTGAAAACATTAACTGATAAAAGTAGAAAGGGTAAAAAATAAATTCTTTTCATGCATCAAATTTTGAAAAAGTAATGTACGATGAACTGTATAAATAATATTATCCCAAGGTTATATTTTCTTTAAATCTGTAGCAAAATCAATTTATTTCTATAGGTAAGTAGAAGTTAAAAGTGGCCCCTTCATTTGGCTTACTGTCGGCAGTAATGACTCCATTGTGGTTTTGTACAATTTTTTTTACAATGGCAAGCCCAATACCTGTACCTGGATAATCTTCTTTTATGTGAAGCCTTTGAAAAACCTCAAAAATTTTATCCCTGTATATTGGGTTAAACCCTATCCCATTATCACTTACCACAATGCGGCAATATTGTTTGGTCTTTACAAGTTTTGCTGTAGTAAGTTTTGCAATCTCGTTTTTAAAGTCCGATACATCACCTGTATTAGCTGTTATTGTAACACTTGGTACCACATCTTTCTTGGAAAATTTTATAGCATTTGTTAGAAGGTTATTAAGCAACTGCCTCATTTGAAAAGGAATGATTTCCACTTCGCACATTACATCAATTTCAATTACTGCTTTTGTCTCCTTTATCAATTCTGAAAGTTCCTCGATTACCTCCGCTGCAACTTCATTTAAATTTGTTTTTACAAAATTACGGTCAGCAACATTGGTGCGGCTGTACGTTAGCAGGTCCTCTATCAGCGCCTGCATTCGGTTGGCAGAAAGCTGCATCCTATCAAAATATTCCTGTCCTTTTGGTGATAATAGATCAGCTTCCTTTTCTTTTATAAGTGATGCAAATGTTTGTATTTTGCGCAGCGGTTCCTGCAGGTCATGGCTGGATATATAATTAAAAGCCAGTAATTCTCTGTTGGCTGTACTCAATTCCCCTGCACGCTTTTCTATTTCTAAATTTTGAGATTTAAGCAAGGCATTTGCTGTACTTAATTCCTGCGTACGTTGTATAACTTTTTCTTCGAGTTCTTTTGAGTGAATTTGCTCAGTTTCTAAATTTTTATTTCTTGATAAAACCTGCTCTGTCACCTCATACCCAAATACAAGTATCCCGCTTATAATTTTATCTTCGTTATAAATAGCTTGATAGCTAAAATTAAAATAACATAATTCAGGTTCAACTCCTTCGTTTTTTGCAAGCATAATTGGAAAGTCAATACCAACAAAAGGCTCCCCGGATTTATAAACCTTATCCAAAATAGTATCAAAACCCTGCCCTTCCAATTCCGGCAAAGCTTCCATTATTGGCTTACCCTTTATTGTACGATTACCGAAAAGTGTCTGGTACCTATCATTCACCAACGAGTAAATATGTGTAGGCCCTGTTAGCGTGCAAATAAACGCCGGTGCGGTAAGCAAAAGCTCTTCTACCATTTTTGCCTGCGCTTCCATTTTCTTTCTGGCTACCACTACATCTGTTATATCATTAGTTATACAGATTATCCCGGTTATTACCGCCGCCTCATCAAA
>JANOTH010000349.1:0-8508 GCA_031416275.1 Ferruginibacter sp.
GTGATATGTTGCGGCTTAATATGGCCGTACCTGCAACACCTAGAAACTCTCCTGACTTTAGCTCAGAAGGTTTGGTTCAAGCAGCAGTATTGGGTTTAACAGACCCAAGATTTAATGGCAACACTAACATTCAAATGATACCAAATATGGATGGTTTCCCTAATGGTAGAAGATTAGAAGATGATGTAACAAGGATTGAACTACAAGCTGTAAGTGGTATTGTTTTAGCGGCTATTGGTTTGTGGTATGATGATTACAATCCGAATACAAGCCCAAGCCCGGTGACACCCCAGCTTCTAAATGTATTGACATATAATGCGGGAGTTGGCGCAAACGATACAACATTTAAACCTGCATTTCCATTCGTACAAACACCATGGGCAGGCACTTACAACTGTAATTGCGAAACGCCACCGTTACAAAGAGCAGAAAATTTTAGCAACAGAGGCGGGCAAACAAGTTTTACTAAAGGCTTTAGCTCTATCTTAAATGCGCCAGAAGTTTTAATGAAAACTTCTCCAAATCCATTTATAGATAATACTGTTGTGCAATATCAATTAAAAGCGCCTTCACAAGTGAGCATTGCAGTTTTTGATGCGCAGGGTAAGCAGGTAAATGTTTTGGTAAATAAAAGAATGCCTCAGGGTACTTACACAGAAACATTTAATGGTAAATCATTAAATGCAGGTATCTACTTCTTACAATTATCACAAGATGGTGTTGTAAAGCAGACGGTGAAGATCGTTAAAGGATAATATTTAGTTTTTTAAAAGAGGTCGTAAATTTTATTGCAAATCATGCAAAATTTACGACCTCTTACTTTTGCCCAAAAAATAAATCTTTACAGTTTGTCCAGCATCATATCGCTGTAAGAAATTTTCATAAAGTCTTCTGACTTTATTTCGAAAAAATTTATATAAAAATCGCATTGTTGTTTCAGTTTTTCAATGCCTATTTCTGCTGTGCTATCAATTGCTTCAACTTCTAAAAAGCTTCCAAGCCCTTCTACCATATCAAAATGAAATTTTACGTTTTCAACAAAATAAATTTTTCGAACTTTATCTACTACGATTTTAATACCATGCAATTTTAAAAGTATTTTTTTTAGCGCATCATCAGGCGCATGTTTGTACAATAAAATATCCGACTGTTTTGCACCTGCAACATCTTCTCTTTGGTACCAAATCAGAGCATTTTCAATATTGCCTTCACGTAATTTTAAACGACCAATCTGCACATCATAGTAAGTATCCTTTTGATGATCTTCTCCGATATACAGCGGTTTTAATGAAAGTAGTTTTTCCTCTAATGTAGTACTGTTATCAGTTCTAGCTTTAAATTCAATGTTTAAATGTGTCATGTTTTTTTAATAGAAGACATAAAAATACCGGTTGAAAATTATCAACCGGAGTTTAAAGTAAGGTAAAAAATTCTATTTAATTGCGTCTTCCAAAAATTCCATTGTTGGTTCTATTGTTAGATATCCTTTGGCCATTTGCCTTGTAAGTAGCTGAATTGGTGCCGCCAAATAATCCACCACCACCAAATGTAGCAGTCCATGTGCCTCTATCTTTTGTCCATCTCACATTTGTTGCGTTAGGAAAATCATTTCTAAAAGCATCACCTACCTTGCGAGGGGTATTTTTAGAATATTTATCGTTGTTATCATTTCTGTCATCATACCTACGATCGTCCTGTCGTCTACCGGTATTATCCCTATTGTCATTTCTATCTTCGTATTTACCATCATCATTCCTTCTATTTCTGTTATCCCTACCTTCATACCTATCGTCATCCTTTTCTTTGTCTTTTTTTGAGGAAGAATTTTGACTCTTATTTTTGTTCTTTTGGCTGTTTCCCTGTGCAAATGTTGATAGGGTCATAACTGCAATCAAGGAAGTAAAAATTATCTTTTTCATGGTTTTAATTTTAATGTATAACCCTATTTGAGATAACCATGCCAAAACTGTTTTTTAATCTTTTTTCATATTTTCTTTAACATCTATATAGTTACTATCAATCGGTTTAAACAACAAATCCCCCTAAAAATTAGGAGGATTTGCTCATTTGTATTATTTGATGTTTACACTTAGTAACCCATTCCACCCATATCAGGTGCACCATGGCTATGAGGCGCATCTGCGGCAGGCTTATCTGCTATAACACACTCAGTAGTTAGTAACATGCCTGCAATAGATGCTGCATTTTCTAGTGCTACACGAGATACTTTGGTTGGATCAATAATACCCGCTTTGAACATTGAATTTTCATATTGTTCTGTACGTGCATTATAACCAAAATCTCCTTTACCATTTTTTATAGCTTCAACAACAATAGAACCATCAACTCCTGCATTTGCAGTAATAATTCTCAAAGGTTCTTCTATTGCACGGCGAACTATTGCCATACCTGTTGTTTCATCAGCAATTTGACCTTTTACTTTAGGATCTAGAGCAACCAAAGCACGGATGTAAGCCACACCACCGCCGGGTACAATTCCTTCTTCAACAGCTGCACGAGTTGCGTGTAATGCATCGTCCATTCTGTCTTTCTTCTCTTTCATTTCAACCTCGGTTGTTGCACCTACATAAAGTACTGCAACACCGCCAGCTAATTTAGCTAAACGCTCTTGTAATTTTTCTTTATCGTAGTCTGAAGTTGTATTTTCTACCTGTGCTTTAATTTGATTTACTCTTGCTGTAATATCTTTCTTTGCACCCTTACCACCAACGATGGTTGTATTGTCTTTGTCAATTGTAACAGATGCTGCCTGGCCTAAAGTTGCCAATTCAACACCGTCTAATTTATGACCTAACTCTTCGCTCACAACAGTACCTGCAGTAAGAATAGCAATATCAGTCATCATTTCTTTTCTACGATCGCCAAAACCTGGCGCTTTAACTGCAGCTACTTTTAAAGTACCACGCAATTTATTTACTACCAAAGTTGCCAATGCCTCACCTTCCAAATCTTCAGCTATAATCAATAACGGACGACCACTTTGTGCAACTTTTTCAAGTATGTGAAGTATATCTTTCATGATAGATATCTTCTTGTCAAAAATAAGAATGTAAGGGTTTTGTAACTCTACACTCATTTTTTCGCTGTTTGTTACAAAGTATGGAGATACATAACCACGATCAAACTGCATACCTTCCACAATATCAACAGTTGTGTCTGTACCTTTTGCTTCTTCAACTGTAATTACACCTTCTTTACCAACTTTCACAAATGCTTCGGCAATTAACTTACCTATAGTTTCATCGTTGTTAGCAGAGATTGTAGCTACCTGCTGTATTTTTTTAGCATCGTTACCAACGGTCTGGCTTTGGCTGCGTAAATTTTCAACAATTAAAGAAACTGCTTTATCAATTCCTCTTTTAAGGTCCATTGGGTTTGCACCTGCAGCTACCATTTTAAGCCCTTCGCTGATAATAGCCTGTGCTAAAACAGTTGCAGTAGTTGTACCATCACCTGCAATTTCTGCAGTTTTGGAAGCTACTTCTTTTACCATTTGCGCTCCCATATTTTCAATAGGATCTTCCAATTCAATTTCTTTTGCAACTGTTACACCATCCTTAGTTACAGCCGGTGCACCAAATTTTTTCTCGATAACTACATTACGACCTTTTGGCCCAAGTGTTACTTTTACTGCATTTGCAAGGGTATCAACACCCTTTTTCATTTTATTTCTTGCTTCGATATCGAAGTAAATTATTTTGCTCATAAAAAGGTTTTAAGATGTTAGTATCAAGTATCAATACTTAATACATGTTATAAAGGGTTTTTTAAAAACTATTAAACCAACAACACAATTATCTTGTGTCTTGTGTGTAATATCATGTGTCTGATTATACAATAGCCAATATATCACTCTCTCTCATAATCAAAAGATCTGCACCTTCAATTTGGATTTCGGTTCCTGCATATTTACCATACAAGACAGTATCACCTGCCTTTACTGTCATTGGTTCATCTACTTTGCCCGGTCCTGCTGCCAAAACAATTCCTCTTGATGGTTTTTCTTTAGCGGTATCAGGGATAATAATTCCACCTGCAGTTTTTTCTTCCGCAGCTGCAGCTTTTACAATAACCCTATCGTGTAATGGGGTAATGTTTAGCTTTTTTGGAGTAGCCATAATTTATTTTTTTTGTTGATGAAATATTTATTGAATGAGAATTCGAGCGAAAGTAGTCTAATATTATACCAAAGTAGGTAAAAGGTATTGTTGTCATGGATTATACAAATTTGACAAACCAAATTCATTTTTTAAGACAATTTTACAGAAAGAATGAAATTAAGTTTTCAATATTAAACAGTTCAATAAAATCAAAGTGACATAATTTGAAGTACTCCGTTTAAATCTATTCTACCATATCTCATCAAAACCCTTAATTTTGCGCCTTCAATAAAGGTTTTTGAGACCATGTTAAGCAGAAGAAACATAAGGGTAAAAGTAATGCAGACGCTGTATGCACTGGATAGTATGAGTGGTAGCGTAAAACCCGGTGAGCCAATTTCTATTCTTACAAAAAAGATAGACCAGAGTAAACAGTTGTTTACATACCTCATGTATTTTATTACAGAAACTGCACGTTATGCAGAAACGGATGCAAACAACAAAGCAAGTAAAAATTTACCAACTGCTGCTGACCTAGCTACAAATACTAAAATTGCAGGAAACGAATTACTTTGGAGAATAGTAGAAGATAAAAGTTTTAACGCAACAACAAATGAACTCAAAGCTGTTCATATTATTGACAATGATTTGTTGAAGAAAATATATCGATCTCTAGTTGAAACTCCGGAATATCAAGAATACATCGAAGAAAAATCTCGTGAAAAAAGAAGTGAAAGGAGAATGTTAGAGTTTATTTTTACTGACCTTTTGTTACCCAACGAAGATTTTATAAACCACATTGAAGAGCACTTTATAAACTGGGATGATGATGCTGAAATGATGCACACACTCGTGTTGAGTTATTTAAACAAACCTGGTCAGCAAAATTTTCAGGATTTTCTAAGTATTGAAAAAAGAACTTTTGCTAAAGACTTATTAAATACTGTTTTAGATAAAAACGAAACAACACTTGAGTTAATCAAACCAAAATTGAAAAACTGGGATGCAGATCGTATTGCAGCGTTAGATTTGATTCTTTTACAAATGGGTGTTTGCGAATTCTTATATTTTGAAACGATTCCTACAAAAGTTACCATCAACGAATATATAGATCTTGCAAAGGCGTATAGCACACCCCAAAGCGGCCAATTTGTAAATGGCTTGCTAGATAATATTCACAAAGAACTACAACAGGAAAACAAACTTGACAAAAGAGATTTTAAACAAAAAAACTAATCAAATGTTTAAGCATTTAGCCACCGCAATTTCAATATTGTTACTAGTAAGCTGCAACGTTCGCAACAAGCAGGTAGTAGAAAAAAATGAACCGCTTACGCAACAGATCGAAATAAAAGACCCTACAACCGTACAAATAATTGACAGCAGTTACAATTTTGGTAAGGTAGAAGAAGGCGTAATTGTTGAATACAATTATCGCTTTAAAAATACAGGATCAAAACCACTTATTGTTACCAACGTAAGTGCCAGCTGCGGTTGTACAATCCCTGAAAAACCTGAGCAACCAATTAAGGCTGGAGAGACTAGTTTTATAAAAGTAAAGTTTAACAGTGATCATAGAGTTGGCAATACACATAAAACTGTAACCGTTTCTTCAAACGCAGAACCTGCTTTTCCTGAATTGCTTTTAACAGGCGAAGTAACTGCTAAGAAAGAAAAGTAAGACTTAAAATTTAATATCAATTATAAAACAACACATATGCAATTATCAATTTTTTTACAGGCTGGTGCAGCAACATCGTCGTGGACAACTCCAATAATGATGGGAGGAATGATTTTAGTTTTCTACTTTTTTATGATTCGCCCGCAGTCTAAAAAAGCAAAAGAGCAGAAGAAATTTGTGCAGGAAATGCAGAAAGGAGATAAAATAGTAACAATTGCAGGGATACACGGAACTATTAATAAATTAAATGAAGATGGAACCCTACTGCTTGAAACCAGCCCTGGAAGTTATATGAAAATAGAACGAAGCACGATAAGTATGGAGTGGACTGCAAACGTAAATAAAGCGGCAACACTTGAAATTAAAAAATAAATAATTGAGCGGTATAAGTTTATAGGCCCTCGTCTTAGGCAGAAATTTTAATGGCTTTATATTTTGATTAAATTCAAAATATAAAGCCATTATTCTTTAATTGATGATCATTGATAACATCATTTAACTAATTTTAAATATGTTAAAGATTGGACTTACAGGTGGAATAGGATCGGGCAAAACAACAGTAGCTCATATTTTTGAAGTGCTAGGCATACCTGTTTATTACGCCGATGATGCCGCCAAAAAAATGATGAATGAGGATGAAAATTTACGTGCCCAAATCATTGATAATTTTGGAACACAAAGTTATATTGATGGAAAACTCAACAGACCTTTTCTTGCAGAAGTGGTTTTTTCAAATCCTGAAAAAACAAAATTAATTAATTCAATTATTCATCCCGCAACAATTGCTGATGCTGAAAAATGGATGGAAATACAAAGTGCACCATACGCTATAAAAGAAGCTGCGCTTATCTTCGAAGCCAATGCCCAAAAAAATCTTGATTTGGTTATTGGAGTTTCTGCTCCCTACGAATTGCGCTTACAAAGGGTGCTGTTAAGAGATGCGACGGATATAAAAACAATAGAAAAGCGGATGCAAAATCAAATGGATGAAACCGAAAAAATGAACCTTTGCGACTTTGTTATAGATAATGACGAAACTACATTATTGATCCCACAAATTGTTGCAATCCATGAGAAAATTTTACAAAATATAAGCCACCTTCATTTGTAGATTTAAACTAAATCCGACAGAGCTTTTTTAATTTTTGCAAAACCTTTTTCAATATTACTTGTGTTTACCGCAAATGACATCCTAATGCAATTCGTTGCACCAAATGCTTTGCCCGTAACTACAGATACGTGAGCGGTATGCAAAAAATACATACACAAATCATCTGCATTTTCAATCACATTTCCCTCAGGCGTTTTTTTACCAAAATAAGAACTTACATCAGGAAAAACATAAAATGCACCCGGCGGTATTGTATAAATAATACCTGGAATATCTTTCAAAAGTTCAACGACTTTATCTCTTCGCACTTTAAATTTTGCAACCATTTCTTGTGTAGGTGTCTGGTCGCCGGTAAGAGCAGCAACTGCGGCTCGCTGTGTTATTGAACATGTGGCACTTGTAAATTGCCCCTGTAGTTTATCGCATGCCTTTGTAATTATTGTAGATGCTGCTAAATACCCTAGTCTCCAACCCGTCATTGCATATCCCTTACTCAATCCGTTTATCACTACTACCCTATCTTTTAAATAATTAAACTGCGCAATACTTTCATGGCTGCCGTTGTAGTTTATAAACTCATAAATTTCATCACTTAATATAATTATGTTGGGATATTTCTTGAACACCTCCGCCAAAGCCTCTAACTCATCTTTCGTGTAAACTGCTCCTGTAGGGTTACAGGGCGATGAAAACATGAATAATCTTGTTTTTTCAGTAATAGCATTTTCTAGTTCTAATGCATTTATCTTGTAGCCATTATCAACTTTGGTATGTACAAACTTAACAATACCGCCGGCGAGCTTTACGATTTCACTATAGGTAACCCAATATGGTGTAGGGATAATTACTTCATCTTTGTTATCTACTAAAGCAAGCACAACATTTGCTATACTTTGCTTAGCCCCCGTGCTAATGACAATATTTTCAGGTTTGTATTCTAACTTATTATCTCTATTTAGCTTTGTGCAAACAGCTTCTCTCACATCTAAATACCCAGCTACAGGCGTATAATGGCTATAATTTTCATCAATTGCCCTTTTTGCTGCCTCTTTAATATGTATTGGTGTATCAAAATCAGGCTCACCCAAACTCAAGTCTGTGATATCTATTCCGTTAGCTCTTAACTCCCGACCAAGTTTCGCCATTTTCAAAGTTTCTGGTTCGTTAAATCTTTCAAGTAGAGAAGACAGCAGCATATCGTTAATAAATGTTGAGTTGCAAAAGTATAGCTATTTGTTTAGCAATTTTTGAAAAATACACACGAACAATAATTTACTTAAATCAAGATTTGACATTAAAAATCTTTCAAAAAATAGGGTAAGTTATGCGCATTAAAAATCCGAATAATTGTGTCAAATTCTCACTATTCTAAATCAAAATAACTACGCTAAATCTGCATTAATTTTAAATTAAACCACGTAAACCATCTTTGCCATTTTCCCCTATCTTTGCACACTTGTAAAAAATTAACATAGCTTATTATTAAAGTATTTTAACATGAAACTGAAAGGTTTAGTTTGGTTCTTCACCATTGCGCTCGTATTGATTTCTATCTGGGAGCTTTCTTACACATTTGTTGTCCGTAATTATGAATC
>JANOTH010000350.1:0-1901 GCA_031416275.1 Ferruginibacter sp.
CCTCCGCAACGCACGTGGTGGCAACAATCCTGATGTAATAAAGGCCGCACTTGACATTGAGCGGTTTGGTGCACATGGAATCACGGTTCATCCCAGACCGGATGAAAGACATATCACTTACAACGATGTCTACGATTTAAAAAAAGTATTAACGACAGAATTTAATATAGAAGGCAACCCAACTGAAGACGAATTCGTAAAATTAGTTTTGGCAAATAAACCAACACAGGTAACATTGGTACCCGACGCTCGTGGACAATTAACCAGCAACCATGGTTGGGATACAGTCGCACATCAAGATTATTTAAAAGAAATTATTGCAACTTTTAAAAATGAAGGAATTCGAGTTTCCATTTTTGTTAATCCTGATATTAAAATAATTGAAGCAGCAAAAACAACAGGTACAGACAGAATAGAATTATACACAGAAAGTTATGCAAAGCAGTGGGCAGAAGGCAGGTGGCAGTCTGCAATTGAGCCTTTCGTTGCGGCAGCAATAGTTGCAAACGAATTAGGTTTAGGCATTAATGCCGGGCATGATTTAGATTTACAAAATCTACAATTTTTCGCACAAAACATTCCTCAGTTATTGGAAGTTTCTATTGGACATGCTTTAATAAGCGATGCACTTTATCTAGGCTTGGAAAACGCTGTTCAGATGTATAAAAGGCAACTGAACTTGTGAATAGTCAATTGTGAATAGTGAAAATGAAAAATTTGAAGTTTAAAAATCACTTTAAAGTATCTGAAACAAAAGTCCCCCTTCGGGGAGATTTAGGGGGGCTCCTACTTAATCACCTGGCTTAACTTATACTCCAGCGCTGCACCTCTTAAATTTTTCCCTATCAAATTTCCTTGCGGGTCTATTAAAAAGTTTTGAGGAATACTTTGAATTCCGAATTGCTGCGCAACCGAATTGCTCCAAAATTTAAGATCACTTACTTGTGTCCACGCAAGGCCGTCAGCAGCAATTGCGTCTAACCATGGTTGTTTCGCTCTGTCCAATGAAACGCCTAACACAGTGAAATTTCTATCTTTATATTTTTCGAAAGTATTTACCACATTAGGATTTTCAGCACGGCAAGGGCCACACCAGCTTGCCCAAAAGTCTACCAACACATACTTGCCTTTAAAAGATTCTAATGAAATTTCTTTTCCACTCGTATCTGCCTGAGAAAAATTAGCCAAAGGCTTACCGTAACCAGCTTGTTTATTTTGCTCAATTTGCTGATATAAATAATTGGCAATAGGCGATGCCTTTACTTCAGTAGATAAGGTATTGTACAGCGATTCTAATTTTGCATAGTCGCCTGTAATTTGGTTTTGCCTGTAAATAGCCAATGGTGAGATATACGAGTTCTGATGCGTGGTAACGAAACTTTCAATGGTGGCTGCAGCTTCATCCATAAAGGTAGATTCAAATCTGCCTTTACCCATTAATAAATCTTTGTAAGGCTTTGTAACAGTTGTAAATGCTACGAAATCGTCATGAGACGTTGATCCTTTAACTTCTGCTTTTTCTAAAGCGTCTTTTTTTGCAGTTATCGCAACATCACTGTTGTCAAGAAAAACAGTAATAAAAGGGGCCTGACCATCAACACCAATTACTTTAAAGTCCGGTGAAGCAACCTTGCCGATAAAAGCAAATTTTCCTTTTTGAATTGTTGCACTTCCTTCTTCGACACCAGTATTGCCGTTTAACAATTTTAAAATCGTACCGTCCGCTAATCCTTCGGTAGTTCCATTAATTAAAAAGCCATCTACAGCCTTTTCTAATTTTGGTGTTTTGGTAGTTACTGCAGTTTTAGTAACAACAGTTTTTTTAGTAGCAACTGATTTCTTTTTTGTTACCTGAGCAGTTAAAATAGCCGGTGTAAAAAAGAACAAAAAGAAAAACTTCT
>JANOTH010000351.1:0-13791 GCA_031416275.1 Ferruginibacter sp.
AATTAATCAACAGCAATTTCAAATCATTTATTTTCTTTTATCTTTTGTTTTTATAACTGAGTTAGTTTTTATATAAGCATCAGGTGTGTAATAGCAAAACAATCAATAGCAAAGGATTGTTGGGCTATAAACCTAGGCAGGCAATACTACCAATGTTTTGCAACCCACTCTTTCTACAATTATACAATTCTGTAATAAATCTTATCGGCCCGAAAAGAATCTGATCTAGTAATATTTTAAATACAGTAATAATTATTTGAGCGGTAAAATTTGCTATTGAACGAATACCATAAAAATATATCTTTACGCCCACCACTAAATTTTAATTAAACAAATAAAGAATGAAAAACTTTCTCCTCTTGGTATTCCTAGTTTCGGGTAGCCTTTTTTCTTTTGCGCAGGATATAAAAAATAATCCTGGCAGCAACCATGGCAACAGGTTTGAACAGTTAGGAACAATCCTCCCTACTCCTAATGAATATCGCACTGCAAGTGGCGCACCGGGCCCTAAGTACTGGCAACAACGTTGCGATTATGATATTACTTGTGAGCTTGATGAACCTAACAGAAAAATTACAGGTAAAGAAACACTTACTTATTATAATAACTCGCCAGATAACCTAACTTATCTATGGCTTCAGTTAGATGAAAATGAACACAGTTCTGTAAACAACTCAGGGTATCAAACCAGCAACGCAATGCCAAGGTCGGTAAGTGCTGATGACCTTGAGCGACTAAGTTCAGGGAAACTTGATAAAGAATACGGGCATAACATCACAAAAGTTACTTCTGCTTTAGGCGCTCCCTTAAAGTATACTATTAATAAAACGATGATGCGTGTTGAATTGCCGCAAACATTAAAACCAGGACAGCAATTTATTTTTAAAATTGATTGGAACTACAATATTATCGAACGCACCAAATATGGTGGGCGTGGCGGTTTCGAATATTTTCCTGAAGATAACAATGACTTGTACACGATTACTCAATGGTTCCCACGTTTGTGCGTTTACAGCGATAATCAAGGTTGGCAAAACCACCAGTTTGTTGGTAGTGGAGAGTTTACACTTGTGTTCGGAAACTACAAAGTTGCCATGACGGTTCCTTCTGACCATGTTGTAATGGCTACAGGCGAATGCCAAAATTATCAGCAAGTATTAACGCCGGCACAATTTGGTAGGTGGCAAACTGCTCAAAAAGCAAAAGATGTTGTTGAAGTTGTTACGTTAGCTGAAGCGAAAGCAAGAGAATTAAAAAAAGAAACCGGTAAAAAAACTTGGATTTTTAAGGCTGAAATGGTTCGTGACTTTGCATGGGGTAGTAGCCGCAAATTTATTTGGGATGCAATGCCTGCTTATGTTGAGGGAAAAAAAGTGATGTGCATGAGTGCTTATGGTAAGGAAGCTTATGGGCTTTACAGAAAATTAAGTACGAAAGCAGTAGCGCATACAATTAAGAGCTATTCAAAATTTACCATTCCGTATCCGTACCCTGTAGCACAAAGTTTAGAAGCTGCTAATGGGATGGAGTACCCAATGATTTGTTTTAATTATGGCCGTACAGAGAAAGACGGAACTTATAGTGAATCAACTAAAAACGGCATGCTTGGCGTTGTAATACATGAAGTAGGGCACAACTTTTTTCCGATGATAATTAACAGCGATGAGCGCCAGTGGAGTTGGATGGATGAAGGACTAAATTCATTTGTTGAATATTTAACTGAGGAATTATACGATAACAAATTCCCTGTAAGCAAAGGTCCTGCATATAAAATTGTTGATTACATGAGGTTGCCTAAAGATCAGTTAGAACCGATTATGACCAACAGCGAAAATATTATTCAGTTTGGGCCAAACGCATACAGCAAGCCCGCTACAGGCTTAAATATTTTAAGAGAAACCATTATTGGCAGAGAGAATTTTGATTATGCTTTTAAAGAATATGCAAGACGTTGGGCATTTAAACACCCTACCCCTGCAGACTTGTTTAGAACAATGGAAGATGCAAGTGCAGAGGATTTAGATTGGTTTTGGCGTGGATGGTTTTACAACACCGAAGCTTGTGATATTTCTTTAGATACCGTAAAATGGTCTAACCTAAGTTTAGAAACTTCTACTGCAGCGCCGAGAACTACAGCAAGTACCAACACAGTTCCCGTTGCTAAACCTATTTTAAATGCTTTTGAAGATATTTCGAAAATAAGAAACAGAGAAGATAAAAATATTGTTTTTGCAACTGATGCCGACACAAGCTTAAGAGATTTTTATTGGAGATATGATAGGAATTTAGCTAAAATTGACAATACACCGTTTACTATTACAACTGCTCCCCCGGTAATTGATACGTTTACCACACAGCAAAAACAGGAAGTAGCGGGAAATAAAAATATGTACGAGCTTACTTTTAGCAACAAAGGAGGCTTGGTAATGCCAATCATTATTGAATGGACTTTTAAAGATGGCTCTAAAGAAACAGATCGAGTATCAGTACAAGTTTGGCGCAAAAACGAAAACAGAGTTGTAAAAACTTTTATTAAAAGTAAAGAAGTAGCATCTATAAAGTTAGATCCCATGCGTGAAACAGCAGATATAAATGAGAAAAACAATGTTTGGAATATAGATACTGAGCCATCCAAATTTCAATTATTTAAAACCAGAGCTGCCGGAAATGCTAGAGGAGCAAGCTCAGGCCAAGGAAACCCAATGCAAAGAGAAATGAAGTAAAAAAGAATATTTTAAAATTAAAAAGTCTGGCCCATCTAATTGAGTCAGACTTTTTTTATTAGTCGCTCTTTCATGTTTTACAATATTTTAGCACCCTTTGGTTTAATTTAAAATGATCGCCCTTAAAACTTTTTTCAAAATTTTTTTTAAAAAAAGTTTTTTTTAAAAAAAATTTTATATGTTTGCATTCTGCCATATCAAATGGCATTCAATATCCTCCCCGAATCTCCGCTTATCTAAATTCTAGGCTCAACCAAATCCAGAACCTATCTCTCTAAAGTAGCATCTTATTGCATGCATATTTTCTAGTGTACCATTATTTAATTTATTTATTTCTTAATCACACACAAAAAAAATTTGTATGAAAAAATTTTTATTTTTAATCGCTATGCTTGCACTTGGTACTGCAGCATTTTCTCAAAATTGTATAAATATAGTTCCTCCAACACGCTTTACCGGTCCTGATGCGAACGGAAAGTATACCTTAAGCATTAAGTATGAAGCTGACGGTAATAAGACGCTTGAAACTTTTATAACCTGCGGCACTACGCAAATTTTTTATCAATGTTTACAAGTAAAAGATACTGGAACAATAGTATATCCAAATTTGACTTGCGCTGCCGGAATCTCTGCCTTGAAAGCTACCTTTGTTCCACGCACAGGATCGTGTAATTCGGCACAGTGTGGGGCAACCCAAACTACGGGACCTGATGGAGCCGTACTTCCTGTTAAACTTAGCAATTTCTCCGCTGTCCGCTCAAAGCAAGTTGTTGCGTTAAACTGGAACACAGAATTTGAACTTGATGCAAAAGAATTTATTGTTGAAAGAGCAGAAGGCACTGAATTCCGCAGCGTAGGTGCTATTGCAGCTAATGGTAATTCAACAACACAAAGAAGTTACACTTTTAACGATAGAAATGATAACACCGGTGTTACATACTACAGATTAAAAAATGTAGATTTAAATGGGCAGTTCACTTATTCAGCAATTAGAACTGTAAAAGGTATTGGTGCTGCGAGTGATGTAACTGTGTTTCCAAACCCGGCACGCACAAATTCAAAAATTTCTATTGTTGGCGCAACTGCAAACAGCTCAATCCAATTAATAGATTTTTCTGGTAAAGTAATTCGCAATTTAAATGGTAACACTACTAATTCATTCGATCTTTCAGGTGTTCAGAATGGTACTTACTTAGTTAGAATAGTTGATAAAACAACTAGCGAGGTGGTAAACAAAAAACTTACAGTTAACAACTAAGTCTGTTTTTCAAAATAAATCATAAAAAATGTCCCGGAATACGGGACATTTTTTGTGCTTAAATTTAAACAGTAAATTATAGGCCGGTTTGCCCATTCCTAATAACATTTTTCTTACCCTTATTCTTCTTTTCCCATTCAAGCATTTCAGGTGTTTTGGCAACTACCTTTTTTATGCCTGGCAAAGAATTACCTGCTATCTCCTTTTTCGGTGTGTTGGGGAGTACAAGATTATTCCTTTCCCACTCTTCTGTTTTTAACAGCCTACCAGTAACAGGTTCATAATATCGCCACATACCTTGTTTTACGCTATACTGTTCAGCTTTTACAATTTTATAATTTACAATTTCATTGCTTCCTGTACCATAAATAGCGATAGTATCATAAGGAGCATCAGGATTATAACCTCTCCAATTTTCTTCTCTAAGTAAGTCACCTAGCGGAGAATAGTATTGTTGAAAACCATCCTTACCACCATGTAAATATGTTTCAAACCCTATTGGATCTCCTAAAAGATTATAACGACGCCAAATACCCTCTTTTGCATCATTCTTATACATTCCCTCTTCCTCAAAACCTGGTTCGCCACGAAGCTCCTCAGTTCTCAAAACAAACTTTCCTTGTTTAAGTCCTTTTTTATCAATCTTATTTATGGTATCACCCTTCACGCTTATTTTAAAAGATTTGTATTGGGCACTTACGTTTGCCGCAATGCTGCAAAGTGCTAAAATAAACAGCATAATTTTTCGATCGTATAATTTCATAAAATGTACTTTTATAGTCAAATTTAGCTGTTTCAAATTTTTAATATTTGTTAATTGTGCTTTGCAATAATTTTTATGGAACCTGAAAAATAAATGATGATATGAAAGATTTCAAGAAGTACTATATGCTTTCTGCAACACCTGAGGAAGTATTCGCAGCACTTACTAACCCTGCAACCATTCAATTATGGAGTGGCGACCCAGCAATAATGAGTACAGAGCCAGGCAGCGAATTCTCTTTGTGGGAGGGAAATATTGAGGGTAAAAACTTAGAGTTTGAAAAAGACAAAAAAATTGTACAGCAATGGTATTTTGGCGAGCAGGAAGAAGCATCAATTGTTACAATAAAATTATTTGCCGATAGGAATAAAACCTCGCTGGAATTAAAACACACCAACATTCCTGATGGTGATTATCAAAACATTGTTGATGGATGGAACAACGTTTACTTAGGGAGTTTAATAGAATTTTATGAAGACTAATCCGAGATATCTAAGTAAAAAAGGAACAGTATCAACCGTTCCTTTTTTTAATTATTTAATTGTCAATGCAAATAACTTTTCATTTCCTAAAAAACCCTCAAGTTCATCGCCGACTGAACACTCGCCAACACCTGCAGGTGTTCCGGTATAAATAAGGTCTCCAATATTTAGTGAAAAGTAATTTGAAATATGAGAAATAATACTATCAAAACTAAAGATCATGTCGTCTGAATTGCCTGATTGTACCACCTCTCCATTCATCTTCAACGAAAATTTAATTCCATCTCTTTTAAAACCAGGCTTAATATCTATTAATTTTCCGAGGATTGCAGAATTATCAAATGCCTTTGCCTTTTCCCAAGGCAATCCTCTTTTTTTATGGTCATCCTGAATATCTCGTGCCGTAAAATCGATTCCTACAGAAATAGCATTGTAATATTGTGGCGCCTGTTGTTCAGTTATAAATTTTCCATTTTTACAAACACGCAATACAAGTTCGCATTCGTAGTGCAACTCATTCGTAAATTCAGGGTAATAAAATGGTGTGTGGCCCTGCAATAAAGCATTCTTTGGCTTCATAAAAATAACCGGCTCATCAGGTATTTCGTTACCCAATTCCTTAGCATGATCGGCATAATTTCTACCTATACAAATAATTTTCATCTATTTTCATTAATATATGAGCGAAATTACTTTAAAACGTTGAAATAAAATTTAATACGAATATTAATATTATTATTTAAAAAACCAAGGTATTGCATAGGTTCATTGTTCTGTCAGCACCTATAGAAGCAAAATTTTCAATCACCTCAACACTTCCTGCAATTTTTTTCTTTACAGTATCAAGCTCCTCTTTGTGCCATTTACTTAATACGAAATCTGCCTGCATGCCTTTCGGAAAAATATTGCCAATTCCAAACCTAAGTTTTGGGTATGCATCAGTTCCTAAAATTGCCTGTATATCTTTTAACCCATTGTGCCCTGCATGCGTACCAGCCGTGCGAAATCTTAATTTTTCAATTGGCAAAGCAAGATCATCAACAACCGTTAAAGTATTTTCAAGTGATATTTTTTCTTTTTCCATCCAATATTTAAACGCCCTACCGCTTAAATTCATAAACGTAGTTGGACAAACACAAACAAATATTTTGCCTTTCCATTTTACTTCAGCGGTGTAAGCAAGTCGGCTTTCTTTAAACATTCCACCATGTTTTATTGCAAATGCATGCACTACATCAAACCCAATATTGTGGCGTGTATTGGCGTATTCATTGCCAGGGTTACCAAGGCCAACAATTAAAAATTTAGACATCTGATTATATGTATTGTTTTGTAAGTTTTGGTTGGGGCTGTCAATCTTTGAAAATACATCGACATTTAACAGGGCTGTCCGTAGTACTCCTCGTTGCGCTTCGCTACACTGTGGGGTACTACTTCCCATCCCTCAGCCCTTCATCATTATAACATTCTTCAACTTTTATTATGTTATTAGTTCTATGGGCTGCGCCCATAGTCATTGAACTTGAAGCCCTTCAGGCTTCTCTACAATCTTCTACCAAATCTTCCCGTCATCCCTCTCCCACGGGAGAGGGACCGAGGGTGAGGCTTTGCCTCCCTACATTTCATTCAAATACATTTGCAGATCCGCATCAGTTTTAATCAACACATCCCTCACTTTACTTCCTTGGTTTGGACCAACAATTCCAGCAGCTTCCAACTGGTCCATCAATCTGCCTGCACGGTTGTAACCGAGTTTCATTCTGCGTTGCAACAAAGATGTACTCCCACTTTGGCTAGTTACAATTAACCTTGCCGCATCTTCAAACAATGCATCTTTATTATTTACATCAAATTCTTTTGCATCCATTTCTTTTTCATCAACATATTCAGGCAATAAAAAAGCATCAGGGTAGCCTCTTTGCTCACCAATAAAGTCAACAATTTTATCCACTTCAGGTGTATCTACAAATGCACATTGAAGCCTCACTAGTTCCCCATTGTAACTAATCAACATATCACCTTTTCCAATTAACTGCTCTGCGCCTCCTATATCTAAAATGGTACGGCTATCAATTTTACTACTCACTTTAAATGCAATACGTGCAGGAAAGTTTGCTTTTATTGTACCTGTAATAATGTTTACAGACGGACGCTGTGTAGCAATAATTAAATGTATACCAATGGCTCTTGCAAGCTGTGCCAAACGTGCAATTGGCATTTCTACTTCTTTGCCTGCAGTCATAATTAAATCTGCAAATTCATCCACAACCAACACAATAAATGGTAGGAAATCATGCCCCTTTTCTGGATTTAATTTTCTTGCAACAAATTTTTCGTTGTACTCCCTTATGTTTCTGCAGCCCGCTTCTTTTAGAAGATCATAGCGGTTGTCCATCTCAATACAAAGCGCATTTAAGGTATGGACAACTTTTTTTGTATCTGTTATAATGGATTCATCTTCGCCGGGTAATTTTGCTAGAAAATGCTTCTCAATGGTTTTATAAATACTAAGCTCTACTTTTTTAGGATCTACCAATACAAACTTTAATTGTGATGGATGTTTTTTATACAACAACGAAACTAGTATCGCATTTAAACCAACTGACTTTCCTTGCCCGGTAGCACCTGCCATTAACAAATGCGGCATTGCTGCGAGGTCTACAATAAAATTTGTGTTATCAATTCTTTTACCAATAGCAATTGGTAAAGCAAACGTACTCTTTTGAAATTTATCATCTACCAACAACGTCTTCATGCTTACCATAGTCTTCTTGGTATTTGGCACTTCAATACCAATAGTCCCTTTTCCTGGTATTGGCGCAATAATACGAATACCAAGCGCAGCAAGGCTCAGCGCAATATCATCTTCCAAGTTTTTGATGCGTGAAATTCTCACACCAGCGGCAGGAATAATTTCATACAGCGTAACTGTTGGCCCTACGGTTGCAGATATCTTTTGTATTTCAATATCATAATTCTTAAGTGTAGAAATAATCTGGTTTTTATTATTTTCTAATTCCTGAGGATCTTGAATTACTTTTTCGCTACCATGGTTTTCAAGCAATTCTACCGACGGATATTTATAATCCCTCAGATCTAAAATAGGATCGTACGGAATCATTTTATTTACATCTGCAGCAGTTTTAGGTTGTGGTATTTCATCCTCAACTACATCGGGAACTGTTTTTACCTCCAGTTCGAGATTACTACTAACTATTTTTTTTGAAGGTACTTGAAGCGTTTCAGCAGCATCAATATCATTTATTAAAAGCTCAGGCTGTTTTTTTTGAGGCAGAACTACTGTATTCACAATTCTTGCTCCTCGTTTTTGCTCTTCCTCTTCTTTCTCTGACAATGACAAATCATGATCAAATTGTGGAGATTGATCTGGTATATTTAAAATGCCTGCATTGCTGCTAAGTGCATTGCCTGTGCTTACCATTTGCAGTTCCTCATCACCACTAACTTTTTCTAGAATCTCATCCGTTTCTAATTGCTGCAAAGGAATAATTGCATTATCAGTTTGTGCTTGTACATTTTTATTGGGCATTTTAAATGAAGGATTAAATCGCCAAATAATGTATGCAAAAAATGCAACAGCAATAAATCCTAAAGTACCAATTTTGCCAATGGCATTGTACAAATAATCACGGCACATATCTCCCACTGCGCCGCCCCATGCAAAATCATTGCCCTGCATAATTACTGCAGCTGTAATACTCAATATAGGAAGCCCGACAATTAAATATTTTATATTTCTAAAAACTGAAAAAACTTTTTTACCAAAAAACAAATTAACACCTATAATGAAAAAGAAAGTACAGATTAAATAAGATGCAACTCCAAAACCTTTGTAAATTAAAAAGTGTGAAATAAACGCTCCAAAAGTGCCCATTAAATTTGCCACCTTGGTATCAGTACCTGCGAGCAATTTATAGCCGTCTTTAAAAACCTTATCCTGGTCTTCATCCCAAGTAAATAAATAAGATGTAAATGCTACAAAAAAAAGAATGGCAACCAACAAACAAAAACTTCCTGCAATTTTATGTGTGCGTTCGTCTTTAAGCAGTTCTTTAACCTCAACCGTCTCTTCTTTTTCCTGCTTCAATGCATCAGCAGCTTTGGTATTCTTTTTTATGGATTTTATTTTTTCCGCCATTGCGTTAAAGATAATAAAAAACGTTGCGAAGCAGGGTAAAAATTGAATTAAATTATCGCTCTATTTGCACATGCGCCATCGTTGTAAATTGAAATTATTTAGCTGCTTTTTTTAGCAACGTAAAAACTTCTTAAAATTAAACTCCATCCAAGTATGAAGCAAGTACCACCAAATGGTGTGACAGCACCTAACCAATTCATATTTTCGTTGCCAATTGCTTTAAAGTAAGTAAGCAAATAAAGAGAACCGCTAAATAAAATAATACCTGCTAAAAACAAATTCCCTGCCCATATCATCGATTTAAAAGGAAATTCTTTGTAAACAATACCTACAATCAAAATAGCAAACACATGATACATCTGGTACCTAACCCCAGTTTCAAAAACTGAAAGCGTTTCAGCATTTACTCTACTTTTAATAGCATGTGCGGCAAATGCGCCAAATATTACTGTCAACGCACCTAAAAGAGAACCGACTTTTAAAAAATGTTTATTCATTTATTTTCAGCGTTAATTATTTAGAGATTGTGTTTATATACTTTTCAACTAATAAAAATCCATCTTTATTTAAATGATGGCTGGTTAAAATTATTTTGCTTTCATTGTAGTACGAAATACGGGCTGCTAACTTATTTTTTATGAAAGCTTGAATGGTGCCTTCGTCTTCATTATTTATAAGAGGCCTTACTTTTTTATCGTTCTTAATATGTTTGTAAATGTTATCTTCTGTTTCATTTAAAAAAACAGTTATTCCATTTTTATTCATCCACTGCATATTATCAAAATAACAAGGTGTACCACCACCGCAAGCTATTAGGGCATTTTCAAGTTTATCAGTATTTCGTAATGCCGCGGCTTCTTTTTCTCTAAAATAGTCTTCCCCGTAGGTAGAAAATATCTCTTCAATGGGCTTTCGTTCCTCTTCTTCTATTAAGGAATCGAGATCACAAAATGGGATTTGATGATCATTTGCCCAAAGTTTTCCTAAAAAGCTTTTACCTGCCCCCATAAAACCGATAAGAAAAATTTTCATACAGCAAAGTTACCAAAACAGATGAGGGCTTTGGTTTTAAAATATTGGTTTAGCATATATTAAAAAGATATGTTTTTTACCAAACACATTGCGTCATAAGCGTGAAGGATAGAAGTGGAAGCAGCTTTTTGCGTCAGCAAAGAATACCCCACCCGCCTATTTCGACGGGATACGCCCCAACATATTTAAGGCAAATGTTTGTATACATTATGATGATTGTAAATGGTTGAGTTAAGTTCGGTATTTTTGCAGCGTGGAAATATTTAATACCGAAAGCCGAATTATTGTTACGTGCAGCAATCGCCTCTCAATTTACCTTGAACAAGAAATTAAAACCCTTGGGTACACAACTGTTAGAACTTTTAAAACAGGCGTAGAATTATTTGGCAGTTTACAGGATTGTATAAAACTTAATTTAAACCTACGGTGTGCAAGCCAAATATTGTTTTCAATTAAAGAATTTAGGGCTCTAAATGCCGATGATGTTTACAAAGTTTTATTGGATGTTGCCTGGGAAAATATATTGCCTGCGGATGGATATTTTTCTATTAGTAGTAATGTTAGCAATGAAACGATTACCAATAATTTGTTTGCAAACGTAAAAGTAAAAGATGCTATTGCAGATAGATGCAGAGATAAAACTGGTACAAGGCCTGACTCTGGAGCTGTATTAAACGGTGCTGTAATACATTTATATTGGAAAGAAGAAGATGCTGAAATATTTTTAGATACCTCGGGTGAAACACTTTCAAAACACGGTTATAGAAAAATACCTGGAAAGGCGCCAATGCTTGAAGCTCTTGCTTCTGCTGTGGTATACGCAAGTGTTTGGAAAGGTGAAACACCATTTATTAACCCGATGTGCGGCTCAGGAACCATTGCTATTGAAGCTGCATTGATAGCCACCAAAAGAGTACCCGGCTTATACAGAAATAATTATTCGTTTATGCATGTAAAGGGTTACGACTACAGCATGTATAAAAAAGAATTAGATGCAATAGAGGCGCAGGTTATAGAGCGGCCTGAATTAAAAATTACCGCATCAGATATTAGTGAGGATGCCATTAACATTTCTAAAATAAACGCCGGCATGGCAGGTGTTGAAGATATGATAACGTATGAAGTTTGCGACTTTCAGGAAACAGTATTGCCGGCCCAAGAAGGCAGTGTAATTATGTTTAATCCGGAATATGGTGATAGACTTGGTGAAGAAAAAGAACTGGAAGAAACTTATGCATTACTTGGAGATTTTATGAAAAAAAAATGCAAAGGTTACACAGGATATATTTTTACGGGCAACCTTGAACTTGCAAAAAAAATAGGGTTGAAACCAAAACGTAGAATCGAATTTTATACGAGTAAAATTGATTGTCGCTTATTTGAGTACGAACTTTATGCAGGCACAAGGGATGTAAGAAAAAGTGACCTATAATTTCTATCACATTATCATTTTAAATTAAAAAAGAGCAACTTGAGGTCGCTCTTTTTTAATGCATTTTTTTAATTTATTTTCAAGCCATTTTCTTTTTCAAATTTTCATCAATAGCATCCAAAAATTCTTCTGTGTACAAATAATGTGCACCATGTTCTACTTTGTTACCATGTATACATACAGCCAAATCTTTGGTCATTTTTCCACTCTCTACAGTTTCAATACAAACCTGCTCTAGGTTATTACAAAAATCAATTAAAGGTTGGTTGCTGTCTAATTTTCCACGGAATACAAGTCCTCTTGTCCATGCAAAAATAGATGCAATAGGATTTGTAGAAGTTGGCTTGCCTTTTTGATGGTCTCTAAAATGACGGGTTACAGTACCGTGCGCTGCTTCAGACTCCATAGTCTTACCATCAGGTGTTACAAGTACAGAAGTCATCAAACCTAAGCTACCAAAGCCTTGCGCTACAGTATCGCTTTGTACATCTCCATCATAATTTTTACAGGCCCAAACAAAATTTCCATTCCACTTTAAAGCACTCGCAACCATGTCATCAATTAAACGGTGCTCGTAAGTTATACCCGCTTCTGTATATTTCTCCTTAAACTCATTCTGATATACTTCTTCAAAAATATCTTTAAAACGTCCGTCGTATTTTTTAAGAATCGTATTTTTTGTAGACAAATACAATGGCCATTTTTTGCTCAAAGCCATATTCATACAACTGCGTGCAAAGCCATAAATACTTTCATCAGTATTGTACATGCTCATAGCAACACCATCACCTTTAAAATTGAACACTTCAAAAACTTGAGCCTCTCCGCCACCTTCCGGTTGAAAAGTCATGGTTAATTTCCCTTTGCCTTTTATCACGGTGTCTGTCGCACGGTATTGATCTCCAAATGCGTGACGACCAACAATAATTGGGGCGGTCCAGTTAGTTACCAAACGTGGTACGTTTTGCATTACAATTGGCTCACGAAAAACTGTACCATCCAAAATATTACGAATAGTCCCGTTTGGAGACTTCCACATTTGTTTCAATTTAAATTCCTGTACACGCTGCTCATCGGGAGTGATGGTCGCACATTTAATACCTACACCACAGGCTTTTATTGCATTAGCTGCATCTATTGTTACCTGGTCATTTGTTTCATCTCTGTATTCCATTCCCAAATCAAAGTATTGAATAGGAACTTCCAAATATGGAAGTATTAATTTGTCCTTAATAAATTTCCAGATGATTCTTGTCATCTCATCACCATCCAGCTCTACAACTGGATTTACTACTTTAATTTTTTCCATTGCGTATGTTTGTACTTTTTATTTTAGTTTCTAAAAAAAGCAAATATATATTATCGCTCATTATATGCCGTCGGATTCGGTTACTTACATGTTTTTTATAATCTCATCTGCAAACTCACTCGTCTTTAGCAATGTTGCTTCTTTCATTAAGTTATAAAAATCTATCGTTACTGTTTTATTTCGAATGGTTTTTCCAACTGCATTGGTAATAAGATCTGCAGCATCTCTCCAACCCATATATTCAAGCATCATTACGCCGCTTAAAATAACTGATGATGGATTCATAGTATTGGTATTTGCAAACCTTGGAGCGGTACCGTGTGTAGCTTCAAATACTGCGTGGCCGGTAAGATAATTAATGTTTGCACCCGGTGCAATACCAATACCACCAACTTGCGCAGCCAAGGCATCAGAAATGTAATCACCATTCAAATTAAGGGTGGCAATAACAGAATAATCTTGTGGTGCCAATAATGCCTGTTGTAAAAAGTTATCAGCAATGGCATCTTTGATAATCACTTTGCCACCGATGGCACTTATTTTCATTTCCTCATTTGCGACTGCTTCTCCACTTTCCTTTTTCGTTTTTTCCCATTGCTGCCATGTATAAACCTGTCCGCCAAATTCTCTTTC
>JANOTH010000352.1:0-5745 GCA_031416275.1 Ferruginibacter sp.
CTTTCAAACTTTGTTGTTTTAGGAATATTTTTACACCAGTCACTTTTACTTTTAAAACAAACCTTTTGGTCTTTTATTTGGGTGAGCCACGCAATTTGCGCATGCACCTTTGCTACTTCAAACTGCTCCGGCCACATCGTATATTGGTAATAATATAAAAGATCACTGGTTCTCCGGCTGACGTATTTTAGATATTCACTGTTTGCCTCCTTTAGGCTGCCGTTGGCATCATTTAAGAATTCAGAGCGTATTGCATTTTCATCTTTACAAATTGCTTCTAATGGATTTTCTTTTCCTTCACCAACCTTATCTTCATATTTTTCATCTAACGCTTTTTGTTTTGCACCAAGAATATCTTCAAAGTCAGCGGATTTTGTAATTGCCTGTAGAACAGGTTCCAAGGCTTTCATAAATACAAAAGACATATTTCCATTTACATCATTTACACCGGGTCCTAATTTTTTTATTGCCTTAAATGCATAACCTGGTATGGGTAGTGCCATATTCCCTTGTTGCGCTGCGCTGAATAAAAGTTTTAGACGTTTAGCATCCGCTGTAGTCATTTCTTCTTCTAAAGTTTCTTGCTTTATTTTGAGCTCATTAATCTTCTGCTGACATTCCTCTTTAAACTTTCCCCATTCTAATTCCGATAATTTATTTTTTTCTACAGCTAAGGGGTATTCTGGCCATTTAAATTTATTTAAACCCAGCACGTCTTGAGGCATGGGCCTGTCCCAATTGATGTCTTCACTTTTTAAATCGTATCCTAATTTATCAAGCTTGCTTTCTTTCTCCTGACTGTAGGCTTTACTGATACTTTTTTTTGCAGCTGCAATAGCTGCTGCAATGTTGCCCTTGCTTTCTTCTATTAAACATTTAGCCATGTTAGCCTGCGGATGATAGGCTGCAATACGTATGGTACTATCCGCATATTTTTCTGCTCTGTTTATATCGCCCAGCCCCAGCCAAGCCTGGGTAATATTATTAAGCACGCTACTGTTTTTTGGGAATCTTTTGTTAAGGTTATTTAAGATAGGCAGCGCCAGTTGCTGTGCACCGCACATGGTTAAAAAGGCTGCATAGTTATTAAGGTTTACCCCATTTTCTATGTCTGCTTTACAGGCTTCTCCCATGAGGTAAAGTGCCAGCGTTGGTCGACCGTCCATCCATAAGCCAACAGCAGTATTTGCAACGGAAGATTTTTGTTTAGTGATTTGTTGAAATAATTCTGCTGCTGTTGCTTTATCACTGGCAGGCAAAACATTTAAAACTGCCTCGTTCGTTTTGTTGATAAATGCGCTCATACCTGCATTGGTAAGCGTTATGGCAAGAGCTGTTGTTATTCTAGCAGCATCTTTTTGCGGCACAATTCTGTTATCATCCTCGTAAGCCTTTTTTAATTGTGCATCACTTACACCTGCAATACTTTTTTTAATGCTTTTAGTATTTGGCATTTTTATACCCATACTATCCATCATTTTTTTATCTTCAGGGCTATTTTCATCGAGGGCACCCTGCATCTCCTTCATCATTTCGGCTATTTCCTTTTGTGTAGGAGCTTTTTCCTTTGCAGTCGGTTTTTTACCTGGCTGTGCAAATGCTGTAACTGCAAAAAATAACAACGTATATGCAAGAAGTATTTTTTTCACTTTCTTTATTTAATTTATTTTAAATCTCCCGCCATAATATTTGTAACGTTAGCCACCTGCTTTATTATTCTTTGAAGCAATGGGGTTGATATACCTGCTTTGTATAAATCTGCTCGCACATAAACGTTGTTGTCTTCTGCGCCCAGCCCAATTTTTACCACATCAAAATTGTCGTTCTGCTGTAAAAGGTATTTGTATTTGGTTTCGTTTATTTTGTTTGGTACTGCTTCGCTTAAATTGGTGTAGATCAAAAAAAGATCGCCGGTTTTTTGAATCACCAAATTGTAGGAAGCAATATTTTCCCCTTCGTATTGGATTACAGCAACTGTATCGTTTACCATTTTGTATGGTAACGGAATGCCCATCATCAATTTTGCCAGTTCGTTCATTGGTTGCTTGGCAACAGGTTTTGATTTTGTTTGCGCTATACTGTTTTCGCAAAAAATTAAATAACAAAAAATTATTAAAATTCTCATATTATTATTATTAAAATGTGATTGCTTTTTGTACAATATTGTTTTGTTCATTTGTTTCGTTCACTTCGTTAAAATTATCCAGGTAGAATGTGTATAGAGGACGTTTAGTTTTATCAAAAGGAGCGGTTATTCTTAAAGTGCCTTTAAAAATTTCTCCGGGATTTAGTTTATGAGTCACAGTAGGAAGGGTTAATAGTGCTCCTCCCCCAGGAATTAGTTTGGGGTTCGCAGATTCATAACCTATATAGCCTTGCCATCCTATTTTGTTCCAAGGAACGCTTTCAGTACCCTCATTTTTAACACTGTAAATTACATCTACCTGATGCTTTGTGATGCCTTCTGACACTAGAGTCTGTATGAATTGCACATTGAGAGAAACAATTGTAAGATCAGGTAATTTAATATCTGAACTATTGTTGTCCGTTACTCTTTGCGCAACAGCTGGATTCATCATTTTTATTGGTTGGGTACTTTTAGTTTTCATTGTGCCCGCAGGTAATTGGCATTTTGAAACTATGCTAAACAATAAGAAAATATTAAATAGAATAATTTTTTTCATGATGATGTATTTTTTAAGTTGACGTAAAAGTGAATTATTAAAGATGTTTTGTTACTCCCTTAAAAACAGTATTTTTTAATTTCTACTCATTGTCCATTTTCCTTGCCCTACGGTGGAAGTTCCAGCACCTAAACTGCAATTAAGTTTTTGCGTATTTGGATCAAGTGTTCCTGTAAATGAGAACAATTCGTTGCTACTTAATAAAGTATATGAGCCATTGATAGTTCCGCCGGAAAAAGTGTATCTCCCTTTTGCACCCACGGCTCCCGTTTGTGCATTTGCCATAATAATCTCTCCATTGTTGGTAAGTTGAAAAGCCACGGATTGTGGATAATTGCCGTCACTGTTTGTTTGTGTGCCACTCCAGTTTCCTACCACGGTTACAATAGTATTGCTGTTGTTATTTTTAATTGAAGCATTATTTTTAATTGAGGCGTTTGCTTGTGGTAACTTACTTATTGCCGGAGGGGCAGCAACTACATCGGGGATAAACTCAATATTTAGTAGCATAGAATATTTACCGTTGTTTGTTTCTATTGCATAAGTTTCTTCTGTAAATAGAATTTCAACAGCACCCGAAATATAATTTCTTGGTCTTTCCGGGTGTGTACCACCGGCATTTGCTTTTACATAATTATTATAGTTTACCACCGACATCAAAATTCTTGTATCTAATGCCAGCAATGTGGGCGTATAAACGATGGTACATGTATTGTTGAGTCTTCCAGTTTTCAAACCTATTACTCTATTACCTTGTGGGTTTCCTGGACAAAGCACATTATCGAAAACACTTTCATATTTAAGTGCAGGTCCATACCTGTATTTATCAAAAATCTTTATTACTCTTTCATCATAAGGTTTTGTATTTCCACTAGCCGTAATTCCAAAAGGGAAAGGTTGAGTTGCTGCCCAGCTTAGGTCTTTATCTAACTGCGCATTAAAATTATTCAGTGTGTTTTTTTCATCGTTATCCCACTCCCAAACTGATGGAGATAGTAAAACGTAATCGTCTGCATTTAAATGCTCATTAATAAGCACTTGATTTATTTGTACAAGATCTCCATTATTTATGCCGCCCAAGTCCTGTGTCTGCGTACCCGCTCTTGTCATACCATTTACATTGGATCCAAAAATTGCAGAGTTAAAATTTCCACTTTTTATGGTAGCAGGATTAGCTGAGCTAAAGATTTTATAACTGTTCACTACAAATATTTCGTTACCATGTCCATCAAATTCTATAATACCTTCTGCTGATTTATTCATGCATTTAGCAGAAACCAGTGTAATTTTCAATTGCCCTGGAGCTTGAGATTGTGTAAAAGCCTTTGTGGCAAAAAAGATTGTAACTAAAAAGATTAATTGTTTTTTCATGTTGGTGTTTTGTAATTGTAAAAGTGCCTTTTCTAATCAGGTCTAGTAATCCCTTAAAAGCAGTATTTTATTTTTTAAAAAAGTTAAATTCACCTGTGGTAACACCTTCAACATAGGCCGGTGGTGCGGTTGGAGCGGCAGATCTAGTCTCAGTAAAACTTCCGGTAATTTTTCCTGTAGCACTATTGTAGGTGCCTAAAAAACTGTGTTTGTAAGGTGCATAATCAAACAGTATGGTTATGTTATTTCCGTTTACGCTATAAGAACCCGCAGCTTTATTTACATATTCCCAACCTTGTTTTTGCCATGTTACACTTCCATCTAAATTGAATTTTATAGATGTAACAGAATCTACAGTGGCATTACCGGCTGCGTACCAAATTCTAGCACCTTTCCATAACACTGTTGTTAAATAAGTAGAAAAAGGAGGTTGGGTTAACTGCTGTACGTTTGCCTTTATTTTTCCAGATTCATGCCTTGGAATCGTTGTAGGAAATTCTTTTGGTGGCGTTTTAGGTGGTTGCGCTTTAGTTGTAATTCCCCAGCACATGCTACACATCAATAATAATAATTGCGTTTTCATTTTATTATTTTAAAAAGTTTACAATGTTCCTAACGATGTAAAAGTGCACCGTGCGGCAAGGGTTTTCGCTCCCTTAAAAGCATGATTTTTTAATTTTAAAAATCACGGAAAAAGGGGATGTCTTTAACTTTTTACAATTGTTTATTTTGTATACGCCTACGAGGCATATAAAATTCTATGGTACAATTTCTCAGATTATTTATCCTGAGCTTGTTTTTAACTTCTGCCCAGGCACAGGTTTTAATGAATAAGGACAGTCTTTTAAGGCTGATTAAATCTGCCGAAGAGAATACTGATAAGGTAGAACTTTATATAAATGCCGGTCAACAATTTGAAACCAACGAACCAGAAACTGCGAAACAATATTACAGGATGGCAAATGAGTTGAGTAAGAAACTAAATTACAAACTAGGTCAAATCAAATACATTACTAATTACACTTTCGTATTAAATATGCAGGGATATTTTGATTCCTCACTCATATTAAATCTTCAATCTGTTGAGTTATCCAGGCAAATAAAAGATTCTGTTTACCTGGCTAAAACATTGTTTAATACCGGCTCATCTTATCGGCTAAAAGAAGAGTATGAAAATGCAGTAAAATATTATGAAGAAGGAAAAAAACTCTTCGAAAGTTTTGGCGACAAAAGAATGATAGCGCAGGCTTATGATATTCTGCAGAATCTTTTTACGGGAATGAAGCAATATCGGAAGTCATTAGAATATGGTAAAAAAGCCATTAAAGAATTGACAGAGATAGATAATCCTACCATGCTTGGAACGGCATACAATAATTTAGGTTTAAACTATATTAATCTCCAACAGTTAGACTCAGCAAAAACTTGTTTCAATCAAGCATTGGCTATAGCTCTAAAAACAAATGATCAGAATATGGAGGTGAGCTTATACTTAAATATGGGAGATGTTTATATACAACAAAGAGATTATGCCTCTGTAAAAACATACATGGAAAAAGCACTAAGGATTTCTCAAAAAATGAACTTATACGAAAGTGAGGCAATTGCATTAAAAGGTTTATCCTTTTATTTTCAATACATCAAAAATTATCCATTGGCTAAAAATTATGCCGATTCCGCTCTTGCTCTC
>JANOTH010000353.1:0-2214 GCA_031416275.1 Ferruginibacter sp.
TTACAATACCTACTTTTTGACTTATAAAAAGTTTAAGGTGGTATTTACAAAACACAATCTCCTCCTTTTCCCTTTTCTCCGGGAAGGATAGGATGGGCTTTATTATTATGGAATCATTTCACGAAGTGAGTATAGCTGATAAAAAGTTTTTAGTAACCGGTGGCGGCGGTTTTATTGGCGGCCACCTAGCAGAATATTTATTAAAAAATGGTGCTTCAAAAGTCCGTGTATTCGATAATATGGTAAATGGTTTTGAAAGCACTTTAGAGGAATTAAAACAATATCCTGCATTTGAATTTGTACAAGGCGATATTAGGAATTTTGAAGACTGTAATAAAGCTTGTGAAGGAATAGATTATGTAAGTCACCAAGCTGCCCTCGGTTCTGTTCCCCGTTCCATCAAAGAGCCTGTATACTTTAATGAAGTAAATGTAGGTGGCTTTGTAAACATGCTAAAAGCTGCCGTGGATAATAACATTAAACAGTTTGTTTACGCTTCATCTTCATCAGTCTATGGTGATGAACCCACCTTACCAAAAGTAGAATCAAAAATAGGAAATTGCCTTTCTCCCTATGCAGCTACAAAAAAAACAAACGAATTGTATGCTCAAATTTTCGCTGATGTGTACGGTTTAAAAATTATGGGTTTTAGGTATTTTAATATTTTTGGCCCAAGACAAGATCCTGATGGTGCTTATGCCGCAGTGATCCCATTATTCGTAAAAGGGATAATGAAAGAAATGCCTGTATACATAAATGGTGATGGCGAACAGACACGAGATTTTACGTTTGTAGACAATGCCGTTCAAATAAATGTAAGGGGCATGCTTACACAAAATGAGGAAGCATTGAACAAGGTCTACAATGTTGCTGTAGGAGAAAATTTTTCAGTGAACTACTTATATAAAATCTGTAAAGAAAGCTTGGAGAGCAATTGGGAAGCTACTTATAGAGAACCAAGAGCTGGAGATATAAGAAACTCTTTGGCTGATATAAGTTTGGCTAAGCAGCTATTAGGCTATTCTCCTACAAAACGATTTGAAGATGGATTGAAAGAGACAATTTCTTTTTTTAAAAAGCTTTATGAAAATAATTAAGGCATAAAATATTATTTCACAATTATTTGTAAGAATGTTTTCCGATTAATTACATATTGTAAATTGTGTTGAATTAAATTACCGCTAACGAATGCCATTTATCAAAACCGAATTTCCCGGATTACTAATTTTTGAACCAAAAGTTTTTACTGACAGCAGGGGATATTTTTACGAAAGTTATAATGAAAATACCTGCAAAGCCGAAGGGGTAGATATAAAATTTGTTCAAGATAACCAAGCCAGTTCTGAATATGGTGTTATTCGTGGATTGCACTACCAACTTGAGCCATTTGCCCAAACAAAATTTATAAGGGTTTTATCCGGAAAGATTTTAGATGTGGTCGTTGACCTAAGAAAAGGATCGCCTAGTTTTGGCAAAGTTTTTTCTCAGGAGCTGTCAGCTGAAAATCACTTACAATTATTGGTTCCAAAAGGCTTTGCGCATGGCTATTCAGTGCTAAGCGAAACTGCAGAAGTATTTTATAAATGCGATGAGTTTTACAGTAAAGAAAATGAGGCAGGATTAGCATACAATGATCCATTTCTTAATATTGACTGGAAAATAGAAGCGGGGAAAGAAATTATTTCAGACAAAGATCTTGTTCAACCAAACTTTGAAAACTGTAAAAATAATTTTCATTTCTAATGGAAGTGATCTCAGCACAAAAAAAAACTATTCTAGTAACAGGCGCCAACGGTCAGCTCGGGTGGGAGTTTCAAGACTTAGCAAAATCCTACGCCCAGTATTCTTTCTTATTTCTAACCAAAGAACAACTTTCCATTACAGATGAAAATGTTGTGAGCGATTTCTTTAGTAATAACCTAATTGACATTTGCGTCAACTGCGCTGCATACACTGCAGTAGATAAAGCAGAAACAGAACGAGAAATAGCTATCGCAGTAAATGCAACAGCCGTTGGTATCCTTGCAAAAACATGCAAAAATTACAACTCAAAGTTTATCCATATTTCCACTGATTATGTTTTTAATGGACATGGTACGAATCCTTACAAAGAAAATGATGTAACAAATCCTGTTAATTTTTACGGACAAACAAAATTAGAAGGGGAACAAAATGCTATAAAAGAAAATCCTGAAACAATCATCATCCGCACGG
>JANOTH010000354.1:0-9257 GCA_031416275.1 Ferruginibacter sp.
CACGCTTTCTATGAGTGATGAGGAAAGCGGACTGAGTAATAAAATAAAAGCAGATACCAATTTTGACGGTAATAAACTGGAGTGGAAATTGCAGCTTGCTGTACAAAAATTACCTGAAAAACAGAAAGCAGTTTTTAACCTTAGGTATTATGATGAAATGCCTTACGCAGAAATGAGTACTGTGTTGGAAACGAGTGAGGGCGCTTTAAAAGCTAGTTATCACCATGCGGTGAAAAAAATTGAGGAATATATATTAAATAATTAAACGAATAGGAAATAAACGGGTCAAAGAAAAGATGAATAACAGAGAAGACATATTAGCTGAAATTGAAAGTGTTAGTGCTTCGGTAGCTGCTATTCCATTTGTGAATGTTTTTACAGTAGAGGACACCTATTTTTCTCGGTTACCAAAGATTATAATGGCACAAATCAACGTTGATAGTGTCATTGATTCTAAAAAAAATTTTACCGTTCCGGATGGTTATTTTGAAAGTTTAGCGGGTAATATTTTAAACAAAATACATGCACTTGAAAATGATGTGACTGCTGAGTTAATTGAAATTTCTCCACTGCTTGCAGGTATTGAGAACAAAGAAACCTACACAGTTCCGGATGGTTATTTTCATAGACTTTCGTTTGTTGAACAAAAAGAAACAGCTACAATCATTTCCATTAACAAACCAAGATCATTTTTTAGATATGTAGCAGCAGCCGTTATTACCGGTTTGTTGGGTTTAAGTATTGTAAATATTGTTGATAAAAGTAGCTCTGAAAATTCTACGATAACAACGGCTGAAGTAGTTTCTACAATAACTACACCCACTACAGTTGAAATGAATAGTAGTTTTGATGAAGCCTTGCTAAATGTATCAGACAATGAAATTGAGCAATACTTACAAAGAAGTGGGCAAGATGTCAAAGCTGCATTAGTTGCATCTTCAACCGATGATACTGATAAACTACCTGAGGCTACTGATTATTTGATGGATGAAAATGTATTGGAAAATTATTTAAAAGAAAACAATTTAGACAATTAAAAAAATGAAAAAATTTATACTTTATATATACTTTGTTGTTGTAGCTTTTGGCGCATCTGCACAAACAGGCGATAATGCAAGGCAGGATAATCCTAAAAAAGACGAAAAAATTAGAGCACTTTATGTAGCCTATATTTCTCAGCAATTATCGCTCACCCCTACCGAAGCAGAAAAATTTTGGCCTGCACATGCGCAATATGAGGCAGATCTACGTGATATAAACAAAGGGAATTTAAACGAACTAGATAGACAACAAGCTGTACTTAACGTAAAGAAGAAGTACGAGGGAAATTTCAATAAAATTTTAGGTAGTGAGCGTAGCAATAGTTTTTACAGGCAGGATGCTGAGTTTAGAAAAAAACTTACAGATCGTTTAAAACAAATGAGGCAGCAAAGAGGTAACAGCAATAACGCTAATAATAGAATGCCTAGAGGCGGAATGCAAAGAGGAGGCGGAAGGCTTAGTCCGCAATAACTTTAATTTGAGGTTTAGCCCTGTACAAATGGGGTTTTAATATCATGGTAAAATAAAAGAGTCCAATGTTCTTTTTGTGAGAGATCCCACCACTGTTGGCGAAGCTGCATACACTTTTTACCATCAAAATCGTATTTAGCAATAAACCTGCTTTTCATTTGTTGTAACTGTGGTGCTACATCACCACCGAAAAATATTTTTTCACCATCTTCTTCAATCATAAATGTTTGGTGAAAAGGGCAGTGGGCACCTGTAACTTCATAAGAAATGTAATCATCAATTTTGCCGTTGTCTTCTGTAAAAATTACATTCCCCGTATTGCTTAAAAGTTCAAACTCTTTTGGCGTATAGGAGGGTGAACCTTTTTCCATTGCAAATTCAAACTCATTTTTATTTACATAATAAGTTGCTTGGGGAAAACTTAAAAAATGGTGTCCAAGCACTTTGTCTTCTTTGCTTATACCGCCTGAATGATCTTTGTGTAAATGGGAAAGCAAAACTTTGGTTACATCCATAGGGTCAATACCGTTGTTTGTTAAGTTTTGATGAATTTGTAAAACACCATCAGCATTGCTAAAACCAAGTCCTGTATCAATGAGTAAAATATCTTTTTTAGTGATGATACAAAATGGTTGAACTTCTACCAATAAACTTCCTAGAGCTCTTTCCTGCAAATCGTCTTTCTCTTTGTTAAACGGAACAAACACTTTTGTTTTATCTATTGTGAAGGCACCTTCGCTGAGTGGTATTATTTTCATGTAATGAATTAGATTTTAGATTATAGACACAAGATATTAGACAAAAATGAAAGAGGAGAGATTCAGAAATTACATTTTAAATTTTTAATGATGGAAGTTTAATTGGGGGCTTCACATTCGTAATTCCTAACTCGTAATTTATCTTAACACCATCTGCCTATCTGCATCTAACTTAATTAAGATAAATATTAAAATAGTAAATGTAATTAATGATGAACCGCCATAACTTAGTAGTGGGAGGGTGATACCGATTACAGGTGCAAGCCCAATGGTAACACAAACATTTACCGCCACATGAAAAAATAATATGCCTGCAACACTGTATGCGTAAACCCTGCTGAACGTGCTCCGTTGCCGTTCTGCAATAAATAAAATGCGCAGCAATAAACTTAAATACAACAACATTAGCAGCGTTGTGCCCCAAAAACCAAAATTTTCTCCGACTGATGTAAATATAAAATCTGTATGTTGCTCAGGTACAAAATCGCCCTGTGTTTGCGTACCTTTTAAAAAACCCTTACCTGCAAAACCACCTGAACCTATTGCAATTTTAGATTGTTTAACATTATAATTCTGCTGCTCATCTTTTTTCTTTTTTTGCTTTTCTTCTTCAGGTGAAAGTGTCCCTGTTTTATTGTCAGTAAAAGGGTTGTCAACACCTACCATGCTAAAGATTCTATCTGCCTGGTATTTTTTAAACACTTTATTAAATACAAATGGCACTGCAAGCCCAACAAAACCGGCACAAAAAAGCCATGCTCCAATAATTACTAAGAGAATACTTTTGTTTCTTTTTATTTGCTTTCTGTTTACCCAAATTATTAAAGCTGCAAGTACGGTAAATACAATCAGCAATGTTTTTGTGTGAAACAACAAAGACACTACTAATAAAACTGCCATCAAAATTCCAGATATCAAATATCCCGGCGGTAATCCTTCCCGGTACATTGGTATTAAAAAAGAAAAGTAAACCAATGCTAAACCTGTTTCACCTTGCAAAATAGAAAGTACTGCAGGAGCAAATGAAATACCTGCAGCAATCATTTGCGATTTAGGTTTACTAAAATCTGTATCCAGTAGCGAAAGGAATTTAGATAACGCCAGGGCAGTAAATATTTTACAAAGTTCAACTGGTTGAAGATTCATAAACCCAAGAGGTATCCAACTCTTCGACCCCTTTATCTCCTTACCAACAACAAACGTGGCAATAATTAAAATAATACCAAGAAGATAGGAGAGGTTAGCAGTAGCTGTAAAAAATTTACTGTCTGTTAGTAAAATGAAGCTTCCAATAACACTGCAAACAATAAAAAAGTAAAACTGTTTGCTGTAATTCTTTTTAAATCCAAATAGCGTTTGTATAAAGTCATCTGTGCTTTTATATTCTACCGATATAATACAAACTAGGCCCACGAATATTAGCATAGCATATAAAGCTATGATCAGTTTATCACTACCTTTTACTATAGATGAGTTTTTTTGATACATTTAAATACGCCTCTTAATTATCAATTTTTGTAATTGAATCCTGCACAATTTGTTTTTGTTTGCCTGGTAAAACTGCCTCAGGCCTTAAAGGATCTTCTTTTTTCTTGTTGTCCTTTTTTTCTTTCTCTTGTTTTTCCTTAATCAATTTAGTAATGGCATCCTCATCTTCGCCGTCTTCTATGCCTGTAGTATCCTTTATAATTTTAATAAAACCCTTAGCTATTAAATAAGCAGAGTCTTTTGAGTGTATAATTGAATCCTGTCTTCTAACCTCGCTGTAAATGCGTTTCGGTATTAAAGAAAGTTTTGAGAGGCTCTCAATTTTTTCCAATCTTGCTTTGTCGGTAATGGAATCATTCAAATATTTTTCTATCATTAAGCCAACAATTGGTGCTGCATAAGTGCCACCAAAACGGCCGCTGTTTTCTACCACACACATAATGGCAATTTTAGGATTTTCTCTCGGTGCAAATGCACAAAAGAAAGAATGGTTTTCTTGTTTTATACCTCTGTAATAATTCTCCACTGTTCCTGTTTTACCACAAATATTTATTCCTTTTACTCTTGCATTAGCGCCAGTACCTCTATCTAAAACACCTTGCATACCATCGTGCACAACTTCAAAAATACTATCAGGTATATCAATAGGCCTATTTTTTATTTTATATTGTTTAAGTACTTCGTACTTATCACCACCTTCTATTGAATCTACAACATGTGGTGTTATATACCAGCCTTTGTTGGCTATATAAGCCATTTCGTTTGCTACTTGTATAGGTGTAGTTACAACTTCACCCTGCCCAATACTTACAGATCTAAAATTGCAATAGTTCCATTTACCTGGTCCATATATTTTAGGATTATTAAAATATGCAGGAGTTGGTATAAAGCCTCGCACTTCAGAGGGTACATCTACACCAAGTTTATGCCCAAGCCCAAATGCATACATATACCTGTCCCATGCAGCAAGGCTACTATCTATATTTGGATATTTAGGATTGTTAATTACCCGCTGCATTACTGTTGCAAAATAAGTATTGTCAGATAATGTTATTGCTCCTCTCAAATCAAAAGTGCCATAATCTAAACAACGCATTGGCCTGCCGCTACCACAACCATAAAATGCCCCTGCACAACTAACAGAAGTTTGCGGTGTAATTACGCCTTCGTGCAACCCAATCAATGCCTGCAGTGTTTTAAAAGTTGAGCCTGGTGAGTAAGTTGCACTTACTGTTCTGTTCAATAAAGGTTTTGCAGGGTTTAAAAAAAGTTCGGAAAAATGTTTTCTTCTTTCACTACCGGTTAAATATTTTGGTTGATATGTGGGTGCACTTACCATTGCAATTATACCTCCTGTTTTTGGGTCAATTGCTACAATTGAGCCGAGTTTATTTTGCATTAGTTTTTCACCCAATTCCTGCAATTCAATATCAAGCGAAGTGTGTAAGTTATTTCCGGCAATAGGAATTGTGTCGTACTTTCCTTTTTCAAGTTTTTCTGTAAGTCTGTTTTTGTTGTCTCTTTTCCAATATTCAATTCCACGTTCGCCCATCAATACTTTTTCATAACTCCTTTCAATGCCTGTAAAACCTGCATAGTCGCCTGAAACGTATCCTTCATCCTTGTGTTTTTTTAAAAAATTTGTATCTACTTCGGCGGTATAGCCAAGCACATTTGCAGCAGCATCATAAGGGTAACTCCTTACGGATCTTTCCTGTAAATAAAAGCCTGGGGTAAACAAGTACATACTTTCGTTTAGCATAGCTTGTTTATCATCACTTAACAATGCTTCAAAAACAGATGTTCTTGTACGTCCGTTTTTAATAATTACCTCCACAACTTTTTTATTAAACTGGGCGGTATCAATTCCTAAAATTTTACAAAGTGCAAAAGTATCCACGCCTTTAAGTTTGTTAGGCGTTACCATTAAATCGTAAATAATAGTGTTCTGTAAAATTGATTTTTTGTGCCTGTCGTAAACAATTCCTCTGTCAGGATAAATCACTTTTCTAAACGTTCCCTGTGCATCTGCCTGTAATCTTAAATCTGAAGAAAAAAGCTGAAGACGTGCAAGCTGTGCAATTATAACAATGAACATGAGCACTATTACAAACGCAACTACATTTTTTCTTGACTGGTTAAAGGCGGACATCTAGTGAATTGTGTATGGTGAGTTGTGAAAGTTGAGTAACAGATTTTATGCAAGATAATTTTTATTTTGGGGCTCTCAGCAGAGAAGCAATAATAAACTTTTGTCCGCAGCCCGCCTGCAATCTTTTTTATTTTCAAAGGCAAAATAAAAAAGGATTTTCGTCTAAGCAGCGCAGCCCTTCTGTTTTATATCTTTCATCAACAATACTCCACACCGTGTTCATGATCCATTCCTGCAAAACATTTTACAAAATAAATAAGTTCAATTTTAATCTTCCCGTAAATCTCCTCTCGTCCCTCCCCTTCGGGGAGGATAGGAGGGGCTTCTAGACTGTATTCGTCCTAAACTTCTGCTTCCTCACAAAAACTAGTTCAGTAATAATAATTAACAACAAACTAATTACGGTTGACAAAATTGTTTTTATTAAAAAATACCAAACATTTCCAAATTGCCATGCCTCCAACAAAAACAACCAAGCATTGTGAAACAAACTAAGAATACCCATAAAAATCATATAAGGTAAAAGCCCACCCATACTTTTAATAGATGGTTCTTCAAAGTTCGCATCAGCACCTTCCTGCGGTATAAAAATATTTACTAAAAATGGTCGTATGTAAGCAATCAATACACATGCAGCCGCATGAAAACCTGGATTGTGCCAAAAACTATCCAATATAAAACCATAAATAAATGCAATAACCATTAACCATGTACGCTGCATTTTAAATGGTAACCATAAAATAAATAAAAAATATAAATATGGTGTAACCATTTGGTGTAGGTGTATTTTATCTAATACAAAAACCTGCACAAACAAAAACAAAACAGCCCTTAATATATTTTTTACAAGAATGCTCATTTAATTAACGGTTGCTTTGGCTTTATCTAAAATGGATTTTACAGGCTCAGCGTCTGCACTTTCTATGGCGTAAACATATTCTATATTATAAAAATTTGCAGCAGACTTTAAAGTGATTCTAAAATTATTATTAGTGGTTTCAGGTTTAATATCAGTTACCCTGCCAATCATTATACCCTTAGGAAAAATTGCACTAAAACCGCTCGTTATGATTGTATCTCCTATGGCAACTTTTGCACTTTTTGGTATATTATTTAACGAGAGTATATTTGGTTTTTTACCATCCCAACTTAATGTTCCTGTTTCACCAGTTTTTAAAAGTTTACCACTTAATTTACTGTCTTTGTGTAGCAAACTCATAACAGCTGCATAATCACCATTTACTTCAGTAATAATGCCAACCACATCGTTATTTACACCAACAATACCCATTCCTTTTTTAAATGTGTGCACGTTGCTTCCTGTAATTACAATAAAATTACTTTGCGCTGCAATGCTGTTTGCTACAACCTTTGCATTGAGGTAATTGAATTTTCTATAGCGATTGATGGAATCAATTCGCATGGTATCAATAAATGCTTTGTCGAGAGAATCAGCAATGTTAAAATTACTTCGAAGCTTATTGTACAAAACCTCATTGGCTTTAACCAAAGAGTCATTAGTTCTTTTTAGTTGAAAATAATATGCAGCTTTATTATATCGTTTATTGATATTGCCTGTTAATTTATTAGCAGTATTGCCAAATGCAGCCTCATGGTATTTACTGTAACTAACAATAAAATAAATACAAAGCACCTGCAACAACAGGAATATTAAAAGATTTGAATAGCGCCTTATAAAAAGGAAAATGTTATGCATAAGACTCGTGAATCAAATTTTCACTAAAGTAGAAACCAGCTTGCTGCTTACTACTTGCTAAGATAGTTCCCCTCTTTTTGGAAGGGTTAAGGTAGGTCACTTACCTCATCACAAAAGGATATCTGTCATAATTTTTTAACGCTATACCGGTACCTCTAACAACGCTTTTAAGTGGATCATCTGCAACATGCACCGGTAATTTTATTTTTGCTGCAATTCTTTTATCTAATCCTCTTAATAAAGCACCGCCGCCAGTTAAATAAAGACCTCGCCTATAAATATCTGCAGACAATTCAGGAGGTGTAGTTTCCAGCGCCTTTAAAATTGCCTCTTCAATTTTGAACACACTTTTATCTAACGCATCGGCGACTTCCTGATAGCTAACCATTACTTGTTTTGGAATACCAGTAACGAGATCACGACCATTAACAGGGATATCATCAGGTGGATTATCTAAATCTTTCATTGCTGCACCAACCTGTATTTTTATTTGCTCCGCGGTACGCTCTCCAATTAAAAGACTATGGTACCTACGCAGCGCCTCCATAATATCAGCTGTAAATTCATCACCTGCTACTCTAATACTTTGGTCGCAAACAATACCTGCCAATGCAATAACGGTAATACCTGTTGTTCCGCCACCAATATCTATAATCATGTTGCCAACAGGTTCTTCAACATCAATACCAATACCAAGGGCAGCTGCCATTGGTTCGTGAATTAAATAAACTTCTTTGGCTCCCGCCTGTTCCGCACTGTCTCTTACCGCACGTTTTTCTACTTCTGTGATACTACTGGGTATACAGATCATCATCCGCCAGCTTGGTGCAATCCATGGTTTTTTTGGATATACCATTTTAATCAGTTCCCGAATCATTAACTCTGCGGCATTAAAATCTGCAATTACACCGTCTCTGAGTGGCCTAACTGTTCTGATGCTTTCGTGGGTTTTTTCATGCATCATTAATGCTTTTTTACCCACTGCCAATAATAATTTAGGATTATTTCTATCAAGAGCAACAATGGACGGTTCATTAACAACCACCTCATCATTGTGTATAATTAAAGTATTTGCTGTTCCGAGATCGATCGCAATTTCTTGCGTAAAAAAATTAAAAAGACCCATTTTTAAAATGCTAATGTAGTTAAAGGATATGAACAAAGTTGGTGTAAATAATTGACTTTACAACATCAAAAATTATATTTCGACAAAATTTTTAAAGCCCTTACTTTTTGTTGAAGCCCTCGCCAATAAAGGGTTTGCTAACATGTTTAGTTTTGTGTTAAAAGAAACCAAAAGGATTACAAGGAAATTTATTGTTTGATTTTATATAATTTATTTTCTTTCCGTCCAAGCGCAATTAAATTCACGTTACTAAATAAATTCAAAGCCTATATCTTCTCTGTATTTCATATCCTCAAAATTAATTTGTTGCAATAGATAATCAGAATGTTCTGCTGCTTCTTTAATATTTTCTCCATATGACACAGCTACAAGCACACGACCACCGTTTGTAACAATCTCTTTGCCTTTTTGTAGTGTGCCCGCATGAAAAAGAAAACTATCTGGTAAATCGTAAGAATCTAATCCCTTGATAGGAATATTTTTCTTATAATCTCCAGGATATCC
>JANOTH010000355.1:0-24645 GCA_031416275.1 Ferruginibacter sp.
CATCAACTGAGTTATTCCAAAATCTTTGATCTAACAAACCTGCTCTGCTACCAAAATAAACTTTGTTACCCAAGCTATAAATAACATCAACATTTAAATCAAACCCCTTGAAGTAAAAATTATTTACAATACCACCGTAAACTTTTGGTAGGGCATTACCTGCTAAATAACCATCACGAGCTAAATCTATTGCAGGTGCTGTACTTCCATCTCTAAACGTCCAACGGTTAGTTGCTGAAAAATCAAACAACACATCTTGACCTGCAGCGTTTACAAAAACCCTGCGACCAGTTGCGGCATCAACACCATTGGTTTTAACCATAAAAAACTGACCTATGCTACTGCCTATTCTAGTTATGTTTGTTCTTTCTAATTGAGTTGTACCAACTAGTTGGGGTACGCCTGGCGCTAATGCAGTTACTTCATTCTTTTGGGTAGTTAAATTAACGGTAACATCCCAGCTAAAATCTCTTTTCTCAATTACTTTAGTATTTACATTAAATTCAAACCCTCTATTGTACATACTAGCAGCGTTTGCAGTAATACTGTTACCTGGTATACCCATACTTGTAGGCGTTGGAACAGGTATTATTAGATCGCTTAAGTTTGTATTATAATAACCAATTTCAGCCGTTACCCTATTGTTAAATAAGCCAACTTCAAGTCCTAAATCAAATTTGTTACTAGTTTCCCAAGTTAAATTTTTATTACCTGCTTGGCTGAATGCTAAAGAAGCATTTGCGTTACCATAAATTGTAGACGGACTAAAACTTGATAGAGATGAAAAGTTACCAACTGCAGATAGATTACCGACTGTTCCTATACTTCCTCTTATCTTCATTTTGTTAACCACATTGGAAAATTTTCCTTTGTAAAATTCTTCATCACTAATATTCCAGCCGGCACTAACACCACCAAAATTGCCCCATTTTTTACCTTCAGCAAATGCAGAGTATCCATCTCTACGTGCATTTAGTGATAAGTAATATTTATTCTTGTAATTGTAATTGACTCTACTAAAAAAAGATAATAGATAATTTTCTGTAATAAAGTTACCAACAGGATTATCATTTAATGTAAATGCCCCTTGAAATTCGTTGTAGAAATTATCGCCTAATCCGCTTCTCTTTGCTCCAAATCCATCCTGCTTTAAGGTATTTTCTTCACTACCTACTGTAACAGCAATGTTGTGGTTATTTTTTATTGTTGTATTGTAATTCAATACATTCTGAAAGTTTGTAGTGTTTGCCTTTCCTAAGATGTTAAATGCTGTTCCATCATCGGAAAGTGCGGTAGTTTGTATTCCATCACCATGCAAAGCATTGTAGAAAGTTCTATCGTCTGTTATTAACCAGTTTACCCCGTATTGGGTGCGAAAAGTTAGCCCTTTGTACAATTTAACTTCAGCACTAATATCACCAATTAAATTATCTGCCGCTGAGGTAATAACATTTAAATCTCTAACCATTGCAGGGTTTACAAATCCTGAATTGAAAAGGTTCTTGTTGCGACCCATCTGGTTAAAGTTGTTTCTTAAAGTCTGATTATTTTGGCCTGTATAAACAACATTAGGGTTGCCAATATAGTTGTAAGACCCATCTGCTAAGTAAGGCGACGTGTTAGGTGCAGTGACAAAAGCCAAACGTGCACCGCCCGCTGTATTAAATGGAGTACCCGGTAATGAACCGGAACTAGGGGATTGTGTGGCACTGCGACTATAATTAAAATTACCGCCGATTTTCAACCATTCGCTAGCCTTTTGCTCAATGTTCATTCTAATCTGCTTCCTATCAAAAGTATTTGTTTGTAAAATGCCTTCTTGCTTGGTGTAATTGGTACTAAAATAATATTTTGTACCTGCATTTGCACCACTTACACTTAAATTATTACTGTGTTGAATTCCTTTCTGGTAAACCTCATCTGCCCATCTTGTATCTACAGGTGCGCCATTAATATTATCCATAAAAAAAAGAGGTGAGCCTGCAGCTGGCACTGTTAAACCCAGACCTGGAATTAAACTAGCAGATGGCATTACGTAATTTGCATTACGGACGGCTTCGTTTTTAATGTTCACATAATCCTGTGCTCTCAATACATCAAAAACATTAAATGCTCTGGTTTGCCCAATCCAAGCATCGTAAGTGATTTTAGGTTTACCAAGCTTGCCTTTCTTTGTTGTAATTAACATAACCCCGTTAGCAGCACGGCTACCGTAAATAGCTGCAGATGCTGCATCTTTTAGTATTTGAATATCTTCAATATCAGCAGGATTTATACTTCCTAAAGCATTGTTTGCAGCTAAGTTTGTTGAGGCATCTCCTGTTAGTAACGGTACACCATCAATAACTACCAATGGAAATGAACTACCGCTAATAGAGTTAACACCACGTATGCGCAACACGGGTGGGTTATTTAAAACACCATTAGGGATAGTGATGTTTAAACCTGCTGCTTTTCCTTGCAATGCCTGCTCAAAACTTTGAACAGGTATGTTTCTAATTTTATCGCTTCCAATAATTGCAATACTTGACGTTACATCCTTCTTCCTTTGAGTACCAAATCCAACAACCACAATTTCTTCTCCTGTTTGTACTTTAGAAAATAAACTTACGTTGTAACTGTTTGAGTTACCAATAGAAATGGTTTGCGATTCGTACCCTACGTAGGAAATCGTTAAACTATTTGTTTTGCTGGTTATAGGAATTGAAAAAGATCCATCGGCTGAAGTGATTACCGTATTTCCGAATCTAGCTTCAACGTTGGCGTTACCTAATCCATTTCCAGTTTTCTCATCTATTACTTTTCCAGTAATAGTTCTGTTTTGTGCAAAAATTGTAGTGGTAATAATCAACAACATAGAAAGCATCAAACAGCGTTTGATACCCTTAGTTGTTATTAACCAAGCTGTTGTCTTTAAATTTTTTGTCATAAATAGTGTTTGGTTTTGTGTAAATTGAAATCAAACTTAACATAAACTTAACACACATAACAATTGCAGTAAAAATATTTTTTATTTTAATATGAATTCATTTAAGATTAGTTTTTAAAACCAAATTTATAAATAGTATGAACCCAAATACTATCGCAGAATATTTGTTAATTAGATTAGTTTAGTAAGCTCACATAATAAAAAAATTTCGGGCTTTGGTATTACATCTAATATGTTTTCGAAAGCAAAATGCAACTTTAGTTTTGTAGCATAATCTTCCAGACATGATACCCCCGCCTTATTAGATTTTATTGGTACGCCCTAAACCATACCTTTGCAACCGTGCAATTTTAAATAAGCATTTAAACGTTGCAAGGCACTAGTTATTTAACCTTTCATTAACCCCGAGGCATTTATTTTTGCCGCCTAAGAACTTATTATGAGAAAAATTTTTGCAATTGTATTTGCATGTACCCTTTCTTTCGCAGCTTTTTCGCAAACTAAACCTACTACCCCCGCAAAAATTGGTAACCGTGCAGCAGATCATTTAATGGTGCAGCTTGCAGGTAATTTTTGGAGTGGCACTGCAGATAGTGTTAGCAGCTATATTAATGGCTTAAACCGTAGCGCAAATGTGTATTTAATGTACGATAAAAGGTTTAAAACGAACCCACGCTTAAGTGCTGGCATTGGTATAGGCGTAGGCACAAGCAACATTTATTTTAATAAAATGGAAACACGCATATCTTCCTTAAATACACAACTTCCATTTATAAGAACTGACACAGGTAATAATTACAAAAAATATAAACTATCGACCGCATTTTTAGAAATACCGGTAGAGCTTAGGTTTATTGCAAAGCCTGAAAAACCTAACAAATCGCTTAAAGGTGCTGTTGGCGTAAAAGTGGGCACATTAGTAAATGTTCACACTAAAGGTAAAAATCTTCAAAATTCTGCAGGTAACAGGTTAAATGCAGTTACCATTAAAGAAAGCTCAAAACAATTTTTTAATACAACGAGAATTAGCGCCACTGCACGTGTAGGTTATGGTATTTTTTCGCTGTTTGGTGCATATAGCATTACAGGAGTTTTTAAAGATGGCGTAGCGCCTGATACAAAACTTATTCAGGTTGGTTTTGCTATTAGCGGTTTATAACAAAATACTGGCTATTTATCTATACAAAAATCCCTCACTCGCTGAGGGATTTTTGTTTGCTGCAAACTAATAGGCTAATTTCGCACCTCACTTCACCATATCAACAGATATACTGCAATGAGCGATGCAATAAAACATGAATGTGGGCTTGCTTTTATAAGACTCCGCAAATCATTTAGCTACTACCAACAAAAGCACAATTCAGTTTTATATGGCCTAAACAAACTGTATCTTCTTATGGAGAAACAGCACAACCGTGGGCAGGATGGTGCTGGCATTGCCGCAGTAAAATTGAATACGGAGCCGGGTTACCCTTTTATGTACAGGTTGCGCAGTTGCGCACAGCAACCAATTGCAGATCTTTTTCAACAAATTGGAAAAGAGATTGAAGAGATAGAAAAATACCAGCCAGATATTAAGAGCCATCCCGGTTTAATGAAGGGGCACATTCCTGTTTTGGGCGAAGTGTTGCTAGGACATTTAAGGTATGGTACGCAGGGGAAAAACGACGTACAATTCTGCCATCCTTTCATCAAAAAAAATACTATCCCTTCCAGAAATCTTGCGCTTGCGGGCAATTTTAACCTAGTAAATACCGATGAGCTTTTTGGCTTGATAAATATTGACCCCGGCACTTTTGAAAAGCAAAGCGACCTTGCTGCTATGATGGAAGTGTTGTATCATTTTCTAATACGGGCCGATGAACTAAACCCGGGCAACCCTGATATAGTATCGATGCTTAAAAAGGCGGTGCCATTGTTTGATGGTGGATTTAACTTTGCAGGCATAACGGGCAATGGCGATGGCTTTATTGTAAGAGATGCGCATGGCATTAGACCATCTTACTACTATGTTAATGATGAAATTATTGTTGGCGCAAGTGAGCGTGCTGCTATTCGTACTGCTTTTAATTTAGAGGAAAACGAAGTGCAGGAATTAATGCCTGGCACTGCCCTTATATCAAAAGCTGATGGTAGTTACAGCATTGAAGAAATTGTGCCCGCACAGGAAAGAAAAGCCTGCAGTTTTGAGAGAATATATTTTAGCCGCGGCAGCGATGAAAAAATTTATAGAGAGCGGATTGCACTTGGTTATTTCTTAAGTAAAATCGTTTTAAAAGCAGTTGATTACGACCTTAAAAACAGCATTTTTTCTTTTATTCCCAATACTGCCGAAACAGCTTTTTATGGTTTAATAAAAGGTGCTGAAGATTACTTAAACGAAATAAAAAAAGAACGCATATTAAGCTGGAACAAAGATTTTGATGAGGAGAAGTTGTCTGAAATGATAAACAGAAAAGTACGCATTGAAAAGATTGCCATTAAGGATGTAAAGCTGCGCACTTTTATTACAGAAGATAGCAGCCGCAACGAAATGGTACAACACGTTTATGATATCACTTACGGAACTGTAAAGAAAGATCAGGATACTTTGATCGTAATTGATGACAGCATCGTAAGAGGCACAACGCTTAGAGAAAGCATTATCAGAATGTTAAACAGGCTTAAACCTAAAAAGATTATTGTAGTATCCTCCGCTCCACAAATACGATATCCTGATTGTTATGGTATAGATATGAGTAAAATGGGCGATTTTATTGCGTTTAAGGCTGCAGTAACTTTATTGAAAGAAAGGGGTGATGAACATATACTTACAGATATTTTAGAAAGATGCAAAGACCTTCAACGCAACAATAAATTACATACTGAAAACCTTGTAAGGTTGGTGTACAAATCATTTACACCTGAAGAAATCTCCGCTAAAATAGCGCAACTTATTACCCCGGCTGATGTAACAATTCATGTTGAAGTAATTTACCAAACTATAGAAACGTTACATGAGGCTTGCCCAAATAACAAAGGTGATTGGTATTTTACCGGTAATTATCCCACACCCGGTGGAAACCGTGTTTGCAACAAAGCATTTATTAATTTCATGGAAGGAAAAGATGTTAGAGGATATTGAATTTGGCATAATATTTATCTTAATCAGCACAAAAATTAAATAACCAAAACTAAAAATAACGACATGGCCACTTCAAGCAAAAACACCAATATTTTAATTATAGAAGACGAAGGCGATATTTCATTGATATTAAATTTGATGCTAAAAAAAGAAGCTATTAATATTGAGCATGTAACTACTCTAGCAAAAGCAACAACATATTTATCCCAACAAAATCCTGATATCGTTATTATTGATAACCAGTTGCCTGATGGGTTAGGAATAGAATATATCAAAGAAATTAAAAGCACCTATCCACTCATTAAAATAATAATGATTACGGGCAATACAGCTATTACAGATAAAGAAACTGCACTTCAAAATGGGGCAGATGTTTTTCTTGCAAAACCATTTACAAAAGAGCAAATACAGGCAGCTATTGAAAGTGTGTCATCTTTAAATGCAGCATAAACCTTTTATTAAACGCCCTTCAAATACTTCAACCTTTTTGAATATTTGAAGGGTATTTTTTTCTACAAATTATATAAACCAGATTTGTATAAAGTGTTCACAGGTTTGTTGTCCCAAAACAATTCAAAATCTTCCAGACCTGAATTGCTGTAATTATCTTTTACCTGTTGGAGGGTTACAGGTGTTGGATTAGAAATGTGCAGCAACGGCAACATTTGAAGCAACCATTCGCCTTGCATTTTTAAAATCTGTATTTGTTGGGTGTTTCGTTTGTTCACAAAAGTTACGGTTGCCACTTCTCTTGTATTTCCTTTTTTTGATTGTGTAAAGAATTCAACAGAAGGAATATTACCCGTAAAAATTACTTTTGAAGTTGGTTTAAAATTATTAAGCTCCTGCTCGTTTAATGCATTCAAAATAAAATCTGCCGCCACTTTTGTTTTAGGTATTTTATGATCGAACCATTTTTGTAGTGGTTCATCAATACCGATATTATGCATATAATTAAATAGAGATTTCTTTAAGCCGTAGCCAAAACTATCATGGTCCCCACCGGTTTCATCTTCGTACTCAACATCGTTGTTGGCGAATGAACCAATAGTTTCACTCAATGTTTTAATATTATATTTTGCGGGGTTTAATCCAACAGGGCTATGAGCAGTTAAAGCAAAGCGATGCCAAAATGCAGACTGCAAAACCCCTGCTGCAAAAAGCTGTCGCACCATCTCCAACGAGTCTACCGTTTCCTGATCAGTTTGTGTAGGGAAGCCGTACATTAAATAGGCATGTACCAATATGCCCGCCTCTGTAAAATGACGAGTTACTTTTGCCACCTGCTCTACAGTAATTCCTTTTTCAATTAGTTTTAATAGCCTATCCGATGCTACTTCCAAACCTCCCGATACCGCTATACAACCAGATGCACTAAGCAGCAGACAAAGATCCCGAGTAAAGCTTTTTTCAAAGCGAACATTGGTCCACCAGGTAACCACCATTTTTCTTTTTATAATTTCCAATGCAAGTGCACGCATTAATGCAGGCGGTGCGGCTTCATCAACAAAATGAAAGCCATTTTGTTTTGTCTGCAACATAATTTCCTGCATACGATCGCATATAATGCCCGCTGCCACCGGTTCGTAGAGTTTTATATAATCGAGCGACACATCGCAAAAAGTACATTTGCCCCAGTAACAACCATGTGCCATTGTAAGTTTGTTCCAACGCCCATCGCTCCACATTCTGTGCATAGGGTTTACAACTTCTATGGCTGAAATATATTTATCGAGCAGCAAATCACTGTAATCGGGCGTGCCCACTTCGCCCTGCCGGTAATCTTTTACAAACTTGTTGTTTATGTAAACGACTTCATCATTTTGTAATAAAAACGTACGTTTTAATTCATCAACAGTTTTGTTTTTAGTAACGTATGCTATAAGGTTTTCAATAGGTGCCTCACCATCATCGAGCGTTACAAAATCGTAGAATTCAAATACTCTTTTATCGGTTAGCGATCGTAATTCAGTATTTGCAAAACCGCCACCCATCATAACTTTTACTTCGGGATAATTGGTTTTTAGCCATTGCCCGCAACGCAAAGAGGTATATAAATTTCCAGGAAAAGGAACAGATAGTGCAACCATTTTAGGCTGAACAACTTTCATTTTTTCAGCTAAAATTTCAATCAATATTTCATCAATAAAAGTGTAGGGCTTTTGTAATTCGTTGTATAACTCATCAAACGTATTGGCTGACCTGCCAAGTTTTTCTGCATACCTGCTAAAACCAAAATGTTCATCTACTGTTTCCTTTATAAGGTCAGATAAATCTTCGAGATACATAGTAGCAATGTACTTTGCCCTATCCTGTATGCCCATGTTGCCAAATGCTTTTTCCAAGTCATCGGTATGCGCAAAACGAGATGCTTCGGGCAGCATTTCCCTTTTACAAATGTTGTGGGCAAGTGTTGCATCTTTATCCTGCAAAAAAGCAATTACCGCATCAATACTGTTGATATAATCATCCTGCAATACCAACATTTTTTCAGCGTTAGCAGAATATTTTATTCCAACCAACTGTATTTTTTGGAACAGTTTTGTTAACCCCTGTTTTGAGAAAAGCACTGTTGTAACCTCTATACCCAAATCGCATTGAAAGGAAGTAATACCTTTGGTATTTAAAAACCCTTTTATGTAAGCAGTAGCAGGATAAGGCGTATTTAACTGTGTAAAAGGTGGCGTTATAAGAAGAATGGTTGTAATAAGGTGATAATTTGATGCAAAAGTATGCCTCTATTGCTAATATCTTCTTACACAAATGGTAGAATTGCATTGCCATACATTTTTTTGAAATGGATGGTATTATAATTGTAAATATTTTGACCTAAAAATAAGATATGAAAACATTGATAGTAGTACGCCATGCAAAAAGTAGCTGGGCAAACATTGGCGAAAAAGATTTTGACCGGCCACTTAATGAAAGAGGAAAAGAAGATGCACCCAAAATGGCTGCAAAACTGATAAAAGCGAATATAGAAGTAGATGCATTTGTAAGCAGCACTGCAAAGCGTGCACGAAAAACTGCTAAAGCTTTTGCGGAAGCTTATGGTAAAAACAAAGATGAAATTATATTAACCGATGACTTGTACAATGCTCCTGCAAACATTTTTTACGATACAGTAGCTGCTTTAAATGATTCGAATGAAACGGTTGCATTATTTGCGCACAACCCAGGCATAACAGATTTTGTAAATTCTTTGTGCAGTGTAAATATTGACGAAATGCCTACCTGCGGCATTTTTGCTATACAAATCCCTGTTACTGAATGGAAAGATTTTAAGGATGCAGAAAAAGAATTTGTATTTTTTAAATATCCCAAAGAATCTTAACTACCGCAGCTTTTAATTTCCTTAATTAGGAATGGAACAACTTGGCTAATAACCTTCATTAACATGTTTTAATGAGCAAACAGTTTATTTTTGCAGTATGAAAAAGCTATTTTTCTTTTTTACATTGTTGTTATTTAATGTTGCTGTTATTGCGCAATGCTCCATGTGTACAAAAACTGCACAGCAGTTGGGCGAAAAGCCTGCCGAAGGTTTAAATTCCGGGATACTTTACCTAATGTTTGCGCCTTTTATAATTGTTGGTTTTGTTGGTTATAGATGGTGGAAAGGGCAAAAAACGGAAGAGGCTTGATTTAACTATTTTTTAAACCACTTCTTATATTTTCTTTTGAAAAAATTCTTTTCTCTTACTTTAGTTCGAGATAGTGTTGAGAATGGAGTGTGTGTTCCATAAAATGGTTTGATTTGTGAAAAACTATCTAACCTGTTTTCAATTACTCTCCTTTTATAGTCTTGAAATAACTCTATATATTCTGGATTATTTTCAAAAGTATATTGAGGAAAGTATTTAGACAATAAAAATTCATTTTTAAAATCATGACCACTAAAATGAAAAAAGGCTAACGGAATATTTTCATTAATAAAATATTGGCCATCTTTAAATATCAGTTTTCTTTCTCCCATATTCCAATAGGCTGCGTTATATCCTAAATCACTAGAAACAACAGCATTTTTAAACAGAACAGGAACAAAATTTAGCCATATTTGATCATCAAATAATGCAGTTGAAAAATCTTTATAACAATGATATCTCATTTTTAACATCCACCACTGAAGAAAGTCTTGAGTTTCTTCACATCTTTTTAATCCAAAAAAACCGGCATTAAATACTCCTGCTCGAAAAATCATTTTCTCAATTTCAATCCTATTATCGAAATCGTTTAAAGTGGCAATATGAGGAGTGAGTAAAATAGAATGATTTGCCAGTAGCATTTCGGCGTTGTTCAAATTGCTATATACAAGCATATCTGCATCAAAATAAAACAGCATTTCGCAATGCGCCATTGTTCTAAAAATAAAATCTGCCGCAAATGATTTTAATGCGCAACTCAATTCAAAAATATCGTAACGATCATTCATCTCCGCAAAAAATTCAAGCTGCATATCTTCCACATTAATAATTTTATGTGGAGCCGAAAACAAATTGTATTCTTCGTTGCCTTTATCTAACAAAACAATAATAAACAGGTGATCGCTGTTGTATTTAATAAGAGAGTCACCCAAAGATTTTGCGTAAGGAAGATAATTTGCGGAACAAATGGTAAAAGATATTTTCATTGAATTTATTTTTTTACTGCAGTTCCGTAAAGCCCTGTCATCATGGAATGGTGCCCAAAATTATTATCAGGAACGTCGTGTTTTAACAGGTAGGGTATCAACTTTTTTGCAACCTTAAATGCAAATTTTTTCCGGTAGCCAATAAGAGGACTTTCAGTTGCCCACAGCCCGAGCATTTGCGCAAAACTTGCATGCCATCCTCCCAAAGATTTTATTTCTATTTGCTCAAAACCTGCTTTTTCCAATAAAATTTTTAATGAAAATGGTGTGTATCTATATGCATCGTAGGGTACTTCATGCAATGGCCATATAAAGGGTACGGTAAAGAAAAAAACGCCGTCTTTTTTTAATACTCTAAAAATTTCAGCTAGGGTTTTATCCGGATCAAATGAATGCTCTAAAACTTCAGTAGCCATTGCACTATCTACCGTTTCATTTTGCAATGGTATTATTTTAGCATCCCAATGTAAATCTGCAATGTCGGTATCATGGATTGTACTGGACTGCAAATCCAGACCTATGTATTTTTTTACATTCTTATTAGCATTTAAAATAACTTCTTTGTACGGCATTATCCCGCAACCGATATCAAGTAGTTCTCCTTTAAAAACATGAAGCGTTTTTTTAACAGCATTCAAAAGTGTGGTGCGTGGCATATAAGAGCCCATGCTGTCAGCATTTAACTGAATGTTCAAAAAATGTCTTTCAATCTCTTCTAAACGATTAATCATTAATTAAAAATTTTTAATTGCTAAACGACCGGTGTTATCAATCCTATTAAATAAAATAGAAAGTTTATTAGCAGATATATATTCATCGACTGCTTTTCTACAGCCTTCCCAATGGCCATAATCGTCTATAATAAGTACCCCATTGTGGTTTAAAAGTGGGTACAAGTGGTTTAATTCGTGCTTGGTAGATTCGTACCAGTCAGTATCGAGCCTTAGCAATGAGATCAATTTTGTAGGCAACTGCATTGGTATGGTATCTTCTACTTTGCCCTTTATCATGATGATATTTTCCTCCATTAAACCTGATACCGAAAGATTTTGCTTTACTTCTTCAAAACTTGAATAGCACCAGATAGAATCCTGAATTTCGATCGAGTTTTTTTGTAATAATGTTGTTGCTGCCTCTCCTGCGATATCTTTATCGTTTTCTGTAGGCTCGCTCATACCCTCATATGTATCATATAAAATTACCTTTCTATCCGTTACATTTTTATCTGCAAGCATTTTTGCTATAAGCAATGCACTTCCTCCCTTCCACACGCCGCATTCAACAAAATCGCCGGGAATATTATTTTCAAGAATGTAGTTTACAGCTTTATACAATGAATACATTCTTTCAGTAGATGTCATTGTAAAAGGCCTGCAGAGATCATATAACTTTTGAAAACTTTCCTCTTTCATATCTAAAGGAATTTGTTGTGTTACAAATTTCTCTTTTTGCGACATTGTGGGTCTCTTCTTAAAAAACGATAACATAACTTGAATTTTATACAGTGCTTTTATTATTATTTTCATTGATTACAAAATCAATTGCATCATCAAAAACCGTCATTGCTTTTTGCCATGAATAATTATTGGTAACATATTTATACCCGTTAAGGCCTTTCTGTTCATTTTCTGTTCCGACAATTACTTTTTTTAATACTGATGAGAATTCTTCTTCATTGGTGTAAGTCCAACCTCCATTGCTGTTAACGATATGGTCTTTTAAAACCTCACATTCGCCATTTGCAATTACCGGAACCTTACAAGCAAAACTTTCTAAAACTACCAGCGAAAGACTTTCATATTTAGATGGAATAATTAAAGCCTCTGCATGTTTCATGAGTTGTTCTTTTTCTTCGTCAGATACAAAACCGGCATAGATGATATTGTCATTCTCAACTGCGTCAATCATATTTTTACCCGCTAATACAAGCGTAATAGAAGCCTTATTTTGTTTTAAAAAGGAGAGAAAATAAGTCAACAATTCTTTACAGCCTTTTGCTGCGTCTATTCTACCGACATAAATAATGTACTTACCTTTTATGTTGAATTTTTCAATCAAGCTTTTATCCTTCTTATCATCAACAGCGTCAATACCTATCGACATTACATCTTGTCTTATCCCAGCAATATCAAATAGCTCATTAGAGAATCTTTTCTCGGATTCTGTTAAAAACATTAATGACCTCGGAGCAGCCATTGTCTTTTTAAAAATAGGAAAATATGCCGGCTGTTCATCGTGCATAGTTGGTATAAAAATACTTTTATCGGGAACGGCTAAAAGCCCTGCCACTGTTGGATAATAGAGATATGTTACAAAAATAAATGCATCATAATTCTGCTCATTTTCTTTTAGATATTCTATTAATCCATAAGCGGTCGGCCCTTGGCTTTCTACCCATAAAATACCATCCTGCTCTCTTATTTCTGCTGTGGGGAAAAGTTTTAAATACCACGATGGCTTACCAATAAACCTGTAAAGCTTTTGTTTTAAATGCCTTCCTCGATATTGTCTGCTAATTTTATGAACCTTCTTAGGATTTTTAGATTTATGGTCGAATCTTATAATTTTTACTCCGTTTTCCTCACTTTCTCCTTCAGGTAATTCAGGCTTCCAAAGATGGTAATCCAGCGCCCTGCTGGTAAGTACAGTGATATCATATTTTAGGGCGAGTTTTTCAGCAACCATTCTCGCTAATACTTCTGCACCACCATTTACCTGTTGCCCATAACGTTGTACAATTAAACCTATTTTTTTCATACCAATATTTTGAACCAACGTTATTTAAATTTTTTAAGATAGCTGTAGAGGTTAAATTTCTCTTCCTGCATTGCCTCTGCTATTTCTTTCTGCAAATCCTCCACATCAATATCTTCCATCCTGATTTTTGTTATCAGCAGATATGCTTTTTCAGCGTACAACCTTACTTTGTTTTGTAAAGAATGCTGTAGTTGGTTATTTATTTTTATAGCGTCATATAGTGCTTCTATTCCTTCGTTTTTTGAAGCCGCAGTTTTTATTACGGGTACCTCCTGCTGCTTTGCTGAAAAAGCAGGTGCAAGCATGTTTCTTAAATATTTTACAAAAGTATCTGCGCCACTTCTGTCACATTTGTTCACCACAAAAATGTCGGCAATTTCCATCAGCCCCGCTTTCATGGTTTGTATTTCATCGCCACCTTCTGGCACTAACACAACCACAGTTGTATCTGCAAGCCCTGCAATCTCAATTTCGTTTTGCCCTACACCAATTGTTTCAATAATAACATGGTCAAATGCTGCTGCTTTTAAGAGGTCTGTAATTTCAATTACTTTAGGGCTAAGCCCACCCAATGAGCCTTTACCCGCAAGCGATCTAATAAAAACATTATTGTTATCGTACCACCTGCTCATTCTTATTCTATCTCCCAGTATTGCACCTTTATGAAAAGCTGATGAGGGATCAATACACAACACAGCAACTCTTTTATTATCTTCTATTAACAAATGTATTAGCTGGTCTGTAAGTGTACTCTTGCCTGCACCCGGTGGGCCTGTAATGCCCGTAACCGGCACTGTTGATAATGGTAAAGTTTCAAGTAATTTTTCGTAGCCTTCCACTTCGTTCTCTATGAAAGAAATGCATCGTGCAAGCGCTTTTGTGTTACCGCTAAGTGCTTCTTTCAAAATTGCTTGGTGCATTAAAATGGAGACTTGTGTTTGTGATGGAGCAAGTTAAAAATTAATAAAGACTTCTGTACACTTCAAGGTATTTTTTTGCAGCGTCTTCCCAGTTAAACATTTTTGCCCTTGCTGTAACTCTTTCTGCTAATGTTGTATCATCTTCAAAACTTTTTAAAGCGTTTTTTAAAACCGCCCTCATGTTTTCAGGCTCAAAATCGTTAAAGTAAAAAGCATCAGGCCCACCAATTTCGGGCAGCGCTGTTGCGTTTGACAATATTACCGGTTTACCAAAATACATCGCTTCTATCACCGGCAGGCCAAATCCTTCTGCCAAGGATGGAAACACAAAAGCCTCGCAGTTTTTCATATACCATTGTTTATCATTCTCATTTATTGGTCCGGTAAAAATCACTCTTTCTGCTACGCCAATTTTACTTGCTTCTGCTATAATTTGTTGTTTGTAATTTTCATCATCTGTTATGCCTGCAATAAATAATTGCCTGTTATTGCCCACAAGCAAACAAGATAATACATGAAAGTTTTTCTTTGCATTAATGGTGCCTAGTGTAAATAAAAACTTTGCTGTTGAGAGGTTTTGTGGCACTTCAATATTTTGTATAAGTTGAATGTTGCAACCATTGTGAATTACTGTTGCGGGCTTATTATTTAATTTTAAATGCTGCTTTACATCTGCTAGTGTAAAATGCGAAATAGCAATAATATGGTCCGCAGCATCAATTCTCTTTTGAATTTTTGTGAGCTCTTTTTGTAACCGGCTTGGGCTCATTTTATTTTCGTGTACCACATTTAAATCATGAATTGTGAATACAACTTTTACATTTTTTCTAAACGGAAAATAATTGGTAGCCTGGTAAGTTGTATGCCATACAGTTGCATTTGTTGTAGGCATTAAAAACTTGTGTAGGCCATGCTGTTCAATGTATTGAGCATTTTCACCAAAAGATTTTTCATGGCCTGGGCGAACATAAAATTTTAACTCCTCTGTACTTTGATCTACAATATTTTGCAAAGCACGGCCAAGCTGCAGGCAATAATGATATAGCCCTGTGTGCTTATATTTCATTCGTTCTGCATCAAAAACAAGTTGCTTTTTTTGTATCATTTCCCTTCTAGAATTTGTTTTTGTTTTGCTGCATTATCCAATGCTATTTTAATTTCAACAGGCATAATATCATTTACGCACCTGCAGAAGTTTTTATCATTTTTACAATCTGCGCAATTTTTATCTAACACAAATACCTGAACTTTTGACCCAAGCGGCGCCCACCTGCCAGGGTGTATTGGTTTAATTGGCGGATAAATACCAAATGCATGCACACCTAACGCAGCGCCTAAATGTAGCGGTCCTGTTGCATTCGCTACAATGCCATCACAATTTTTTAAAAATGGAATAAACTGGTTAAGTGGCATATTGCCTGCAAGGTTAATTACGGGTTTATTAAGCCCATCAATAAGTTGCTGAACAAAAGGCTTTTCTTTTTCAACGCCAGATAAAATGATATTAAATTTATCGCCATCAAGCATATTTATAAGCGCAATAAAATGCTCTATTGGCCATTCCCTTGAACTGCCTTGCGATTTTGGATGAACGACGATATTGAATTTATTTTTTTCTATTATTCCCTGATATTGCTGCTCTAAAGGCTCCACATTTTTAAGCCCAAAAAATGTTTGCAGCTCTCCAACCGAGTATTTGTTATTTATGCCCAGCGGCGCAAGTAATTTTATATTTAATTGTGCTTCATGCAAGGCAGAGGTTTTTCTTCGTAAGGCCATAAGCTTATTGCAGGTAAACCAATGGTACAATCTACTTGTAGTACCAATGCGCAAAGGGATTTTTAAAGCCTTTGCACGCACCGCCACCTGTTTGTTTGTGCGTACATGAATAATTGCCTGTGGCTTTAAACCTCCAATCAATATTTCTTTTGCAAAGTAATCTTCCTCATCTATAAATTCATCTACATGCACACATGCATCAACCAATGCTTTTGTATATTTCTTACCAAGTACAGCAATTTTAGTTTCGGGGAATTTTTCTTTTAGCACACCTGCCATTGGTAACATCAATACCATATCGCCAATGCCATCATTGCGGCTCAGTATTATGTTTGCAGGTATATTCATTAACATTGTTATTGCTGCGCAAAATAGATATTTAAAAGTGAAGATTCAAAAATAAGGAGCTGGTTTTCAACTTGCTGTGTAATTGATTGTATTAACTTTGTTTTTTTAAAGTTATGACGAATTTCATCCCACTATTTCCATTAGCACTGGTTGTTTTTCCTGATGAAGAACTTAACCTGCACATTTTTGAACCTCGCTACAAGCAACTTGTAAACGATTGTTACATCAACAAAAAGCCCTTTGGCATCCCTGCAGTCATTAATAACGAAGTGAGTGAGTATGGTACATTGGTAGAAATAATTGAAATATCTACTGTGTACGAAAATGGCGAAATGGATATTAAAACCCGTGGTACACTAGTATTTAAAATTCTCGAAAAAATTGAGGCTTTGCCCGAAAAGCTCTACCGTGGCGCAATTGTAACCTATCCTCCAACAAAGTTTGTTGGCAGCTTACCACTTATGACGAAAATATTGGAAAGCATAAGAACCCTACATGTTCTGCTAAATGTTACCAAACAATTTAAAAAGGCAGATGCAGATTTACTCAGTTTTGATGTTGCCCACCACGCTGGTATGGCGCTGGAAGATGAATACCAATTGTTGCAGTACGAACATGAACTTCACCGACAGGAATATATAAAAAGGCATTTGGTTAAAGTGTTGGAAGTAATGACGCAGATGGACAAACTAAAAGATAAAATAATGCTGAACGGGCATTTTAAAAATTTGGAAGGGTTTGGATTTTGAGATATTAGACACAAGATATTAGATGATGGACGATAGACGACGGACCACAGACGATGTATAACAAACATTTCAATTTTCACCATTCACATATCACCATTCACGATGACCACTCTTTGTTTTGATTTTGGAAATACTAGAAAAAAGGCAGCCGTTTTTATTAACGATGTAATGTGTGAAACATTTTATCTGGAAAATGATGAGGAAAAAACGATGGAGGTTATTGTAGAAAAATACAAACCTGATCACAGCATTTTATCATCTGTTGTAAAACATAATCCGGCTATTGAAAACACCCTTGCTTCTAAATGTACTTTTCATAAATTATCCGCCGTCACCAAAATAAATTTTACAACGCCTGTTGGCAAACCTGAAACAATTGGTGCAGATAGGCTTGCACTTATGGCAGCAGCTGTTCATTTTTACCCAACAAAAAATAATTTAATTATCGGGCTAGGAAGCTGCATAACCTACAATTTTGTAAACCAGCAGCACCAGTTTTTAGGTGGGGGCATTTCTCCCGGGATGGATATGCGCTTTAAAGCCATGCACGATTTTACAGCATTATTGCCTTTGGAAAAAGAAACATGGAATTTTCCTTTAATTGGTTACGACACCAGAACGAATTTACAGAGCGGCGTATTGAATGGAATGGCCGCTGAGATTGATGGCATTATACAGAAATACAACGAAAAATTTGGCAACTTTAACGTGGTTTTAACCGGTGGCAATTCTACGTATTTTGCCGGGCAGCTTAAAACCCGGATATTTGCCGACCATAATTTTTTATTTAAAGGACTGTATGCACTTAGCCAACTCAACAACTGCGGTAGTTAAAAGAATTACCCTGTTTATTTCTGTAAGTTTTATTTACGCATTTGCATCAGCTCAGGAAAACTCACCCTACTCCCGTTATGGCATGGGCGATATTGTTCCAACCCAAAATATTGTTAGCCGCAGTATGGGCGGCATAACAGCAGGTTTTATTGATTCGGTAGGCTTTATTCCTTACAATGTTTTAAACGGCGTTTTATATTTCCCATCTTCTTCTATAAACTTATCTAACCCTGCATCACTAGGGAGTTTAAATACAACCATTTTTGAAGTAGGTGGCGAGGTTGATGTACGCACGCTAAAAAGCAACATTTCCCCACAAAAATACAAAGCCACCAATACGCTTATTTCTTACCTGCAACTTGGCTTTCCTGTTACGCCAAAAAAAATGTTGGCAAAAGGTAATTATGTAAATATTGCTTTTGGGCTTAGGCCGGTAACCCGTATAAACTATAGAATACAGGCAGATAAAAGATTGATTGGTATTGATAGTGTGAATACCCTTTTTGAGGGCACAGGTGGTATAAGCCAAGCTAACTTTAGCACAGGTATAAAACTTAAAAATTTTAGTTTTGGTGCCAGCACAGGCTATTCTTTTGGCAACAGGCAAAACAGTACAAAGCTTTCGTTCAACAATGATACGGTTAATTACATGCAATCGAATACGCAGGCTGATGCTAGGTTTGGGGGCTTTTTCTTAAACCTCGGCGTACAATATGGTATTCGGTTAAAAAACCAGAATGTATTACGTTTTGGCGCTTCAACTAATCTTCAGCAAAATTTAAAAGCCAAAAGAGATAATATTAATGAAACTTTTGTGTACGATGGTAATGGTGGAGTTGTATCAATAGATACTGTTACAAATTCTGTTGGCCAGAGCGGTACCATCACAATGCCTGCAACCTATACTGCGGGCTTTACCTACACTACAAAACATTTAATAATTGGTGCTGATGTAGATTATGCCCAATGGTCAAAATACAGGTATTTTGGTGCACAAGATGCTGTGAAAAGTAATACAACTGTGCACATAGGAGCACAATATTTTCCTGCCGACCCAAATACATTATCTACCCAATACTGGAAGTTTGTTAAGTACCGTGCAGGTATTTATTTTGGCAACGATTATGTAAATTTAAATAATGAAAACCGGCCTGATTATGGGGTAACAGTTGGCGCTAGTTTACCTCTTACATCTTTTCAAAGAATGCGTGTTGGCGAGTTTGTTACCCTAAATACCGGCATTGAATTTAGCCAACATGGCAACAAACAAAATCAAAGTTTAAGAGAAGGGATATTTCGGTTTAATGTAGGAATATCAATGAGTGCTACCTGGTTCCAAAAAAGCAAATACAATTAATTTGGCCTTATTTACCTTCAATTATATAATGAAAAATAACAACGGATACAAAAATATTTTAGCAGCCCTTTTTACAGGCTGCTTTTTTTTATGTGCCTGCGAAAATGATGTAAATGAAGTAAACAATATCAATAAAAAAATAGGCAGCACAGAGGAAGCTACTTTTATTAAAATAAACTACACAGTAAATGGAAAAGCCAAAGCCATACTCACTGCGCCGTTAATGTTGCATGTAGAAGATACTACCACATACTACGAATTTCCTAAAACGCTTTATGCAGAATTTTACAATATTGACCAAATAAAGGAAAGCAAACTCACGGCCCTTTACGGTAAGTACAAAGATGGAGAAAGCCTTATTTACCTTCGTGACAGCGTTAAAATAATAAACATGCTAAAGGGCGATACTATTTATTGCGATGACCTATACTGGGATAGAAACCGGAAAGGTGTTGAATTTTATACCAATAAAAAAGTTCGTATTCGCCAAAGAGATGGTCAATATATGAACGGGAGTGGTATGGAAGCTGACCAAGGTTTTAAAAACTACCATATGCTGCGTCCTAATGGCGTTATAAATTCAAAAGGAGATGGCTTTCCGCAATAGTCAGATGTAATTTTTTGAAATTAGATTTAACTCAGTTTAAACTGTTCTAAAATAAATATCTTACAGGTAATTGTGAAACTACTTTTTACAAATATTTTTTAAAAACTTTTTATGGAATACCGTCGTCTTGGCCGTTCAGGTCTTCAATTAAGCGTACTTTCTTTTGGCAGTTGGGTAAGTTTTAGCAGGCAAATAAATGATAAGACTGCAGATGAGTTGATGGGCATTGCATACGATAATGGCATTAATTTTTTTGACAATGCAGAAGCTTATGCTTTGGGGGAAAGTGAAAAAATGATGGGACGTATTATTAAGAAAAAGAAGTGGGACCGCACTTCGTTTGTATTATCATCTAAAGCATATTTTGGTTGGCATGGTGCCGACAATAAGCCTAACCAAACGGGTAATAGTCGCAAGCATTTAACCGAAGCTTGTAACGAAGCTTTGCAGCGAATGCAGGTAGATTACTTGGATCTTTTCTATTGCCACCGAGCTGATAAAAATACACCGATAGAAGAGACCGTACGCACTATGAATACGCTTATCGAGCAAGGTAAAATATTATACTGGGGCACGAGCGAATGGACAGGCGTAGAAATAATGGAGGCCCACAGGATTGCGGAAAAGCTTGGTTTAATTGGCCCAACCATGGAGCAGCCACAATACAATTTATTTGAAAGAGAAAAGGTGGAGGCTGACTACAACGAAATTTATAAAAATGTTGGCTTGGGTACAACCATTTGGAGCCCTTTATGCTCAGGATTATTAACCGGAAAATACAATAATGGCATACCTAAAAACAGCAGATTTGCTATGCCTGACATGAATGGTATTAAAGAAAAAGTAATTTTGGGAGATAGAGTAAAAAAGGTAAAAAAGCTACAGGAACTTGCTGCAAAAATGAATCTTAGCATTGCTGCGTTAAGCATTGCCTGGTGTATAAAAAACCCCAACGTAACTACTGCTATTTTAGGCGCAACAAAAAAACAACAGCTTACCGAAAATCTTTTAGCGTTGGAAGTGCTGCCTTTACTTACGCCTGATGTGATGGATAAAATGGAAAAAATCTTTCAAAATAAACCTGCAATACTTTAAGCACATGGTAAAAGTTTATGGCATACCAAATTGCGATACAGTAAAAAAAGCGACTACGTGGTTCAAAGAAAATAATATTGCATTTGAGTTTCACGACTTTAAAAAAGAGGGAGTAACTGCGCAAAAATTAAAAGAGTGGTTAACACTTGCTTCGCCTGACCAGCTTGTAAATAAAAAAAGTATTGCGTATAAAAATTTAACGGAAGATGACAAACAGCATACAACTGTAAAAGCAGAAGCCATTAAATTGATGCAAACCAATACAAATCTCATTAAAAGACCTGTAATTGAAACAGCTGGCACAGTTTTAAATGGTTTTAATGAAGCAGCATACAAAACTGTTTTTTCAAAAAAATAATGGCACCAAAAACATTCATACTATCTACCAACCGGTTGGAAAATTTTAGTGATGGTGTTTTTGCTATAATATTAACGCTACTTGCTTTTCAATTTAAAATTCCAAAGTTTACAGAAGGCATCGGGTTGATGTATAATTTTTCTGAACTGTTAACTGTTGCGCCCAATTTACTCGGTTTTATATTTAGTTTCTTCTTTATAGCCGTTTTTTGGGTTAACCACCATAGTTTATACCATGCAGTAAAAGAAGTAAACATCATTTTAATATGGTACAATATCCATTCGCTGTTTTGGATATCTATGATTCCCTTTGCCATTGCAATGGTTGGCAATCACCCACATTTAGCTATCGCAGCAATTAGTTTAGGCATCGTTTTGTTTATGGCGTCTTTAGCTGCATTTTTATTATTTCGTTACTGTTATATAAAATCAACATTGGTAGATGAAACACTTTCGTTAGAAACTATAGCCAAAGGCAACATGAGAAATATTGCTGCTATAGTGGTTACACTTTTGGGAATTTTGGTAGCCTTTAAATGGGTTTATCTGTCGTATTGTGTTTACTTTGTGGTGATCATCATCTTTATAATTCCATTAAAAATGGAAAAAAGAATGAGGGTATTTAAAAATAAAATTCAACAACAAACAACTACAACCATTTTATAATAATTTAAAAATTGAACGCATGAAAAGAAATGCAACAGCCGTTTGGCAAGGCAATGGTAAAGAGGGCAAAGGCCATTTAACCACGCAAAGTACAACACTAGATAAAACACAATACTCATTTAAAAGTCGCTTTGAAGATGGTGTTGGTACAAATCCCGAAGAACTTGTAGCAGCAGCACATGCAGGTTGTTTTACAATGAAACTTAGTTTTGTTTTGCAGGAAGCCGGTTTTACTGCTGACAATATTGAAACCAAATGCGATATTGATCTTGTTGATGGCGCCATTGCATCATCACATCTTACCGTAAACGCAACAATACCAAACATTACCAAAGAGCAATTTGACACAGCAGTAGCTGATGCTAAAGAGAATTGCCCAATATCTAAATTGTACAATACCAGCATTACTGCAGACGCTACGCTTTCGTAACAATTATTTAATACAGCCAGCCATTGTAAAAATTACCATAAAAGGAAATTATGACAATGGCTGGTTTTTTTATTTATATGTTTGCCGTCCATTTAACCAATTTAGGAAAAGATTTGACGCAACACCTACCAAAAGTTTCAGTAATAATGGCTGTTTATAATACGGATTTTGAATTCGTAAAGAGGGCTATTGATTCTGTACTAAAACAAAGTTTTCAAAATTTTAAGCTAATCGTTGTTGATGATGGAAGCGATTACGACCCTGAGCAAAAGCTTCTTCGTTATATAGAACCTTTCAAACACAAAATTACTTACCTACATCATTTAAACTGTGGGCAGTCGCAATCAATAAACAAAGCAATCTTACAAAGCGAAAGTGAGTACGTTACCATTTTAGATTCAGATGATGAATATAAGCCGAATCACTTACAAGCTTGTTTAAACGAAATGCAGCATGCAGATTTAATAGCATCTACAACAAAAACCATTGTTGATAAAGAGGAAGATTATTTTGTACCTGATAAATTTGACCGTTCTGTTAGCATACACGTAGATGATTGTATTTTATTTGCAACATTGTTTGGTAAGAGAGAAGTTTTTAAAAGCCTTAAATTTCATGACTCGTATGCGGCAGATGCACATTTTTATGAGCGGGCTGCTGAACAATTTAAAGTGAAGAAAGTAAATTTGCGTACTTATATTTATTACCGCAACAACCCCAATAGTATTTGTGCAAAAATGAAAAATAATAATTTTGTACTGGTTGCATAATTAAGCATGCGCACAAAAACAAATTACGATCAAATAATAATGGGTTGCCTGCTTACAGGCATTCATGATGTAAACAGAAATACTGTTTTACAGAATGATGATTACAGCCTGGTGAAAGATTGGGCAGATTCTATTATTGAATTGGATCTTACAGGAATCATATTTCACAACAACTTTTCTGATGATACCTGCTTAAAAAATGAAAATAAAAACATTCGGTTCATAAAGGTAAAACACGATCCATCTTTTAACCCTAACGTATACCGCTATTTTATTTACAACAATTTTTTAAGCAAATACACCAACAAAATTAAAAGCGTTTTTTGTACAGATATCAGCGACGTAGTAGTACAACAAAACCCTTTTGAACAACTCATTTTTAAAAGCAACGCTCATAAAATTTTTTGTGGTGATGAGCCCAAAAAATTAGATAATGAATGGATGAAGGATCATGCATTGCACCTAAGAAATAACATTGCAGATTATGAAGCATATGAAACAACTTTTAAAGATGAAGTATTATTAAACTGTGGCATTATTGGTGGAGGTATAAAAGTGTTTAAGGAATTTATTGAGGCGCTAACCAACATTCACAAACTTTATAACACAGATAATCAAACTGCATTTACCGGAGATATGGGTGCATTTAATTACTTGGCAAGAACAAGCTACAACAACCGTCTTTACCATGGCCACCCTGTAAACACCATTTTTAAAGCCTTCGAAAACAACAACACCCAATGTTGGTTTAAGCACAAGTAATTTTTTTCTTTATAAAATTTTTGCTTTCCGATTGAATATGGTAACTTTTGCTTTCATAATTTAGAAATCTATTACATGTCATTTACAGGAAAAACTATTTTTATTACAGGTGCAAGCCGCGGCATTGGTAAAGCAATAGCATTGAGATTTGCTAGTGAAGGTGCAAATGTTGTGGTAGCTGCAAAGAGTACAACAGAAGACCCAAAACTTGGTGGAACCATTTATTCTGCAGCAAAAGAAATTGAAGAAGCGGGCGGTAAATCTTTAGCTGTTAAATGTGATATTAGAGATGAGTTGCAAATACAAGAGGCTGTAGATAAAGCGGTGGAAACTTTTGGTGGTATTGATGTATTAATAAACAATGCTTCAGCTATTTCATTGACCCCTACAGAAAAAACGGAACCAAAGCGTTTTGACTTAATGCATGATATAAATGTGCGTGGTACTTTTTTTATGAGTAAGGCATGTATACCTCATCTAAAGAAATCGAGCAACGCACATATTCTCACACTTTCGCCGCCGTTAAATATG
>JANOTH010000356.1:0-5402 GCA_031416275.1 Ferruginibacter sp.
CTCTGATTTGGTACCAAAGAGAAGATGTTGCAGGTGCAAAACAGTCGGATATTTTATTGTACAAACATGCACCCGATGAAGCACTTAAAAAAATTCTTGTAAAGCTACACGGTCTAAAAATAGTAGTTGATAAAATCCGTAAAATATATTTTGTAGAGAACGTAAAATTTCATTTTGATAGGGTAGAAGGCCTTGGTACTTTCATTGAAGTTGAAGCAATAGATAGTACAGGCGAAATAGGTATTGAAGAATTAAAAAAGCAATGCGATTTTTACATAGAATTTTTCGGAATAAAACCTGATGATTTTATGAAAATTTCTTACAGTGATATGATGCTGGATAAACTGTAAAAGTTATTTTTTGGGCAAAAAAAAAGAGGTCGTAAATTTTATTGCAAATCATGCAAAATTTACGGCCTCTTTTAAAATACTAAATATTATCCTTTAACGATCTTCACCGTCTGCTTTACAACACCATCTTGTGATAATTGTAAAAAGTAGATTCCTGCATTTAATGTTTTACCATTAAATGTTTCTGTGTAAGTGCCCTGAGGCATTCTTTTATTTACCAAAACATTTACCTGCTTACCCTGCGCATCAAAAACTGCAATGCTCACCTGTGAAGCCGCTTTTAATTGATATTGGACAACAGTATTATCTATAAATGGATTTGGTGAAGTTTTCATTAAAACTTCTGGAGCTTTTAAGATAGAGCTAAAGCCTTTATTAAAACTTGTCTGCCCGCCTCTGTTGCTAAAATTTTCTGCTCTTTGTAACGGTGGCGTTTCGCAATTACAGTTGTAAGTGCCTGCCCATGGTGTTTGTACAAATGGAAATGCAGGTTTAAATGTTGTATCGTTTGCTCCAACTCCTGCATTGTATGTCAATACATTTAGAAGCTGTGGTGTCACCGGGCTTGGGCTTGTATTCGGATTATAATCATCATACCACAAACCAATAGCCGCTAAAACAATACCACTTACAGCCTGTAGTTCAATCCTTGTTACATCATCCTCTAATCTTCTGCCATTAGGGAAACCATCCATATTTGGTATCATTTGAATGTTAGTGTCGCCATTAAATCTTGGGTCTGTTAAACCCAATACTGCTGCTTGAACCAAACCTTCTGAGCTAAAGTCAGGAGAGTTTCTAGGTGTTGCAGGTACGGCCATATTAAGCCGCAACATATCACCACCATTCGGTAAAAAATTACTTATAAATGGTTTACCAACTGCTAATGGATTGCCCGCTTTACCCGTGGCCAATTGGTATGGTGCTAAATTTGGTACACCTGTGTGGAATATTGGCCATAAATCAACTGATCTTGGGCTACCCGCTGCAGGTAACAAAAGACTACCAAAATTTGCCTCACTCAAAGCTGTTCCATCTAAGGCAGCATTTCCCTTCAAACCAAATAAACCATCTTTTCCGTTGCTAAAATCGAACGCACCCAAAGAATTTCTTTGTATTCTCAATGGAGCAAAAGCCGGTACTGCGCCACCGAATTGATCATCGTTCATGTAAAGCGATAATTCGGGATTGTAAAAATAATTTCCAAATTTGCTTAATAAACTTAAATCATCATAAGGCGTAATTCTGTTCCACAAATCTTTATCAGCGATTGGAATAACAGCCTCATTTGTTAGTGGCATTCCTAAACGTGAAACCTGTATCCACGGACCTGAGTGTGAATCAGCTTTAAACGTTCCGTCCTTTTTTACTTCATTTAATGTAGTAATTTTTTGTCTGCTAGCATTCGCCCAAACACCAATTACAAAATTTGGGTCTAGAATGTTAGACGCCTGCGTAACCATTTTGCGGTCTTTTTGCAAAGTCTTTATATCAATTTCTAAAGCAATAGTTGATACATTCAAACATTTTAAACCATCCTCAGGTCTTGATGGTCCTTGGCGTGGCGCATCTCCAAGATCAAAAATTCCGCCCAAGTCTACAAAAAATGGATCATCAACAGGACCACAAAATACTTTTTCCCCGGTGCTTGCAGTTTTTATGGCCGCAGTCATAAGTGTTTGATAATCTGGTGCATTTAAACCAACAGGTGAGCTTATTGATCTTGCACCAATATTTGGAGGAGGTACAATACCGTTTGTTGCAATCGTTGTAAAAGAGGCGCCACCATTCATACTTCTTTCCAAAGTGTAAGTTGTTTTTAAGTTTTCTTTTCCTAATCTTATATTAAAGAAGGTTGAAGGATCCTGATTCATTCTTTTAAAAGTAAAGCGATAGATAATATCATCTCCTTTGGTAGCTATATTATTATCTACATGTATTTCATATCTAACATCTTCACTAAAATGTGCAAAGTTTGGTCCGCCCTGAGGTAGTTGAAATGGAATGTAGTTTGCAATTAAAATAACCTTGTTCTTATCTGCAGGGCTTACAAAAGCATACACATCTGTGTTATCTGCCAATGGATCATCGGCAATCATGGGAGCTTCTCTGTGACTTGACGCCCAAGCAGGGAAGGTGTTAACAACCATTGCACACAACATAAATGCTGCGTAAATTTTTCTTTTCATAATTTTTTATTTAAGGATGAACGCGAAAATTCTGCAAGTAACAGGAAAGCTAAACTTGGTTGTTTAAATAGGTGTGGATATGGCATGCAATCGCCAATAGCACGTACGTAATAAAACATTCACATGGTTTTAACTTTTTTAACATTTCTTAAATAAAGCTTATGTAGTTGCAAAAAAATACTACTTGTCTGCCTCAGTATTTTTATAAAAAGTGTCGTTTTATAAATCGTACGGTGAAGTATTTAATTTTGAAAAGGCAAAAAAAATGGAATGACAGATTGTGCCATTCCATAGAATAAATTTTTGTGGATACCTATTCCACTTTGGTTATTTTAATAATATTTGTTGGTAAATGCGAAGCTACTGGCGTACTTCCGGTATTTACAACAATGTCATCTTTTTTAACGAACCCTCTTTGTTTCAAAACTTCAATTTGATCGAAAATAATATCGTCTAAGCTTTCCTCTTCTCCATAGTAAAACGCTCTAACTCCCCAGCTTAAGCTGAGTTGACTTATCAGTGTACGTTCTTTGCTAAAAATGTAGAGTGGCGATTTTGGTCTGTAACTGCTAAGCATAAAAGCAGTGTATCCGCTTTGTGTCATTCCTATTAATGCAGTAGCTTGTCCATCTTTTGCAAGTTTACATGCGCTATAGCAAATAGCATCGCTCACAAACGAAGGAGAGTGGGGCTGTGGTGTTAAAATATCATCACGGTCATAATCGTAAACCGTTTTTTCAACTTCCATAATTATTTTACTCATGGTTTCTACAACAAGAGTTGGATAAAGACCTGTAGCCGTTTCGCCACTTAGCATTACTGCATCTGCACCTTCCAAAACCGCATTGGCAACATCACTCACCTCACTTCTGTTTGGCTTTGTGCGGTCTAGCATACTCTCCATCATTTGCGTAGCCACAATTACCGGCTTTGCCCGGTGCATACATTTTCTTATGATATCTTTTTGTATAACAGGTACCTGTTCAATTGGCACTTCAACACCCAAATCGCCACGGGCAACCATTACGCCATCACTTTCTACAATAATATCTCTTAGGTTTTTTAAAGCCTCAGGCATTTCAATTTTAGCTATTACTTTTATTTTGCTGTCATTTGCTTTTAAAATCTTTTTTAGGTTGATGATATCTTCTGCTTTTCTTACAAAGGAAAGTGCCACCCAATCAAGTTTTTGTGCAATAATAAATTCGAGATCTGCAAAATCTTTTTCAGTCATAGATGGCATTGTCAGCGAACTATCGGGAAGATTAACTCCTTTTTTTGGAGTGAGAACACCGCCTAAAGTAACACGCATTAAAACTTCTTTTTCGTTCAATACTTTTACAACGCTCAACTCCATTTTACCATCATCTAAAAAGATACGCTCACCTACTTTTACATCTGACGCCAGATTTGGGTACGAAACATATATCTTTTCATTTGTGCCAACCATTTTGTCTATTGTAAAAATAAATTCGTCGCCTTCTTTTAAAATGAGTTTGCCGTTTTCTAACTCACCCACACGTAATTTAGGACCTTGTAAATCACCTAAAATTGCGATGTTATAAGGTTCTTCTTTAATAATTCTTCTTACATGATTTATTACAGTAAGCTTGTCTTCATACGCACCATGCGAAAAATTTAAGCGAAAAACATTTACTCCAGCTTTTACAAGTGATAATAATTTTTCGTAGGTATCGCATGCCGGGCCTACGGTTGCCACAATTTTTGTTCTTTTTTGGGAGTGTTGTATGCCTGCTTGCTTGTCCATATTGGCATGCAGGTATTTTGTAAGATTTTTTGACATTTTATAAATTAGTTAGGTGGAATATAAAGTATTTAGGTTGCTAGAATTTTTACAATCTTCATCCATTCTTCGCTGATTCGCTGTTTCTTTTTTACAGCTTCATCTAGTGGTGTATAATTCATCTTATTATTTACGATACCAATAAAAACGTTGAATCTATTTTCCAAAAAGCATTCAACGGCATGGTAACCCATCCGGCTGGCAATTACTCTATCAAAACAACTTGGTGAACCGCCTCTTTGTATATGACCTAAAATACAAACTCTAAGATCTTGCCCGGGCATCTCTTGTTTAATATGTTTGGCAAGTTCATCTGCACCTCCAAATTCTTCTCCCTCTGCAACTACTATCATATTTACCAACTTCTTTCTTCTCTGTTTTTCTTTTAAAGAAGTGATTAAATCAATGTAGCTGGTTTTTCTTTCTGGAATAAGAATATGTTCAGCACCTGTTGAAATACCGCTGTGTAGAGCTATGTATCCCGCATCTCGGCCCATTACTTCTATAATAAAAAGTCTGTCGTGTGCATCTGCAGTATCTCTTATTTTGTCAATAGCTTCTACCGCAGTATTTACCGCTGTATCAAAACCAATAGTAAAATCGGTACCCGCAATATCTTTATCTATTGTACCTGGCAAGCCAATACAAGGAATATCATATTCATTGCTAAATATTTGTGCGCCTCTAAAACTACCATCACCACCAATAATTACCAATCCTTCGATACCATATTTTTTCAAATTTTCATAAGCTAGTGCTCTGCCATCCTTTGTTAAAAATTCGTTCGATCTGCTTGTTTTTAAAATGGTGCCTCCTCGTTGAATAATATTTGCAACACTTCTACTCTCCATTTTTTGAATTTCGCCTTCAACCATGCCGCTATAGCCACGCATTATGCCATAGACTTCCATTCCATGGTAAATTCCGGTTCTTACCACTGCACGCACAGCAGCATTCATTCCAGGGCTATCGCCACCGCTTGTAAGCACTCCAATTTTTGTAATTTTTTTCTTCATTAATATTCTGTTCAGGTTAATTTTACATTCTTTCAGGAACTTG
>JANOTH010000357.1:0-2751 GCA_031416275.1 Ferruginibacter sp.
AAGAGGGAAGCGTAAAACGCTCCTGCTTTTGCTGGCATTTTTTATTACCTGTTTTACAATTACAACAACTTATTTACTAACAAAAAGCAGCAAGGGTAAAACGATACAAGGGGAAGTAATGGTTAAAGAAAAATTAATCACTCCGATTGAAAATAACACAACTACAAAAACGAATATAAATACAGCTGCGCCCATTGCAGCAAAAACCACCACATTAAATACCCTTTCATCCGTAGCAACTACTTATCAAAAAAATAGAACTACTTCCAATACAAAACGTAGCCTGTTCCCGAATACAATAGCTCCGGTTGCTGAACCCGATCATGTTTCAAAAATGATTTTAGATAAGGCTGGTAATGTTGACATAGTAAAAAATACTACTTCAGAAAATATCATACAGCTGCAACCGGGTGATAATCATCTTGTGGCAACTGAGCATAAAAAAGAGAATCTTGAAAAAAATAGTAAAGACAAGGATGTAACCACAGGCGAAACAAAAACGGCAAACACAAAAGATAAAAAAGATAAGATAAAGAACAAGCCTGTATTTTATTATGGAGTTGCCGCAGGGGTTGAGTTTAATGAAGTTAAAAACCAATCAATGACAAAGCCGGGGCTTAATGGAGGTGTTGTGCTGGGGTTACAAATCGGCTCTAGATCAGCAATAGAAACAGGCGTTCAACTATCTCAAAAAATATATTATACTGATGGTAAATATTTTAAACCAAAAGCTGGATCTATGCCGGCTAACATGTCGGTAAACAGTTTGCAATCTACCAGTACCATTATTGAAATTCCTGTTTCGGTAAAATACAATTTTACTAAAAACAAAAATACCCTGTACGGCAAAGCAGGTATATCTACTCTAATATTGACAAAAGAAAGCAATAAATACCAGGCCGTAGTAAATGGACAAGCACAGGAAGTGAATAGTATATACAACAATAGCCAAAGCTATTTTGCTTCAGATTTGAGGATCAGTGCAGGTTATCAACATGCCATAGGAACAAAAGCAACTATACGAGTTGAGCCATATATTCAGATACCGCTTAAAGGTATTGGTGTTGGTAATATTCCGGTAACCACCACAGGGTTACAGCTTATACTCACCCGAAACTAGCAAACAAAATCATTTTACTGAACGCTAAGAATTACCGCCTTACGCCGGTAGCTGGTATCATATTGCCCTCATTATCCAACAATAAAACCTTGGCGTATTTTTTTATAGACAAGGCATCAATCAAACAAAATACACACTGGTTATTTCGCAAACTATTTTTATACGCACAGTAATTTTCATAAAAAATAATATTCCTTTTTGCAACCCCTGTTCTTGATTTTCGTATTAACTAGTACAAGCTTATTAAATATTTAAATAGCAATTAAAATGAAAAAAAGTATCGTTGTATTGTGTAGCATATTCCTTCTTGCAGCTTGCAAAAAAAACACACCGCCAGGCATGTTAAATGAGGAGTTGCCTGCTTCTACTACAACCCTTGCAGCAGGGAGTTTTGTGAGCAGTGCACATACAACAAGCGGCACCGCTAAAATTGTAAAAGATGCAAATAACAAACTGTACTTAACGTTCGAAAATTTTAGAACTGATGCTGGACCAGATCTGAAAACCTGGCTCTCTCCAAATACAAATGGCTCACCTTTTCAGGATTTTGGTTTCCTTAAAGCAACCACAGGCAATTTTTCTTACGAGCTACCCGCAAATTATAATTACACAACAAACAACCATGTTTTAATTTGGTGTAAGCGGTTTTCTCAGTTATTTGGTTATGCTGTGTTAAGATAAAAATACGCTCCCGCACTTTACATCCTTTTTTTTAACTGTATAAAATTAATCTGGTAAAATACGGAACTACCATGTTGTACCCTTTAATGAATATTTTCTACCGCTCTATATCTAATTGATTAAAAAAAACCGCTGTATCAAACAATTTTCAAACAATAAAAACTAAAAAACATGAACCAACTAAAACAAATGGCAGCTTTAGCAGTAACTGTATTAGCCTTTGCTGCTTGCCAAAAAGAAACAAAACTTCTTTCTTCCGGCACAGAAGAAAGTACTCCGCTAACATCGCATGGACTCAGTGCAAACCTCGGTAGTGGCGGAGGAAACAAACATGTGTACACATTAAGTAACCAGGTAAGTGGCAACTCAGTTGTGGTTTACGACAGGGCAGGCGATGGTATGCTTACCTACAGCGCCTCTTATGCCACGGGCGGCACAGGTACCGGTGGTGGCTTAGGAAACCAGGGTGCACTTATTATGAGTGGCGATGACAGTGAAGATGATGTATTGCTTGCAGTAAATGCAGGAAGTAACAGCATTTCATCTTTTCAAATTAAAGCTGGTGGGCTAAATTTAAAGTCTACAGTAAGTTCCGGAGGTATGAGGCCAGTAAGTATTACGCAGTATAATGATGTTGTTTTTGTTTTAAATGGTGGAGGTATGAATAATATCTCCGGTTTCAAGCTTCAAACCAATGGCACGCTTGTTCCTATTGCTAACTCTACCAGACCATTGAGTGCAGCAACCACGGGCCCTGCGCAGGTTTCTTTTGTAAATGCGGGCAAAGTGCTGGTGGTAACAGAAAAGGCAACCAATAAAATAATAACCTACACAGTAAATGAGCAGGGAATGCCCGGCGCCATGCACAGCATCACATCATCGAGCCCTACCCCATTTGGCTTTGCCACTGCAAACAATGAAAATATTTTTGTATCAGAAGCTGTTGGTGG
>JANOTH010000358.1:0-6290 GCA_031416275.1 Ferruginibacter sp.
TACAAAAAGCCTTGAAAGGGTAATTAATGAAAAGCAATTGTTTAAATTTAAAAGAATGGACCCCGCTCTTTCTATTAGTTATATACAAGGGTTTACCGAACATGTTGATTTTGCAGCTACACTTACAGGTGGTTTTGTAAAGCATCCCGTATCGGAAAGCGTAAAAAACCCGGGTGGCAACGATAAGTTTTTGCTAGAAGGAGCCGCAACAGCAAATATTAAATTACTTACAGACCAGTACGTATTTACACCATTTTTAAGTTTAGGTGTCGGCGTAAGCCAATGGTCTGGTTATTACAGCGCATTCACTCCCGTAGGAGTTGGTGTTCAATTAAAAGTAGCTGATGGAACTTTCATGTTACTAAATTCTCAGTACCGTATTCCATTAACAGAAAATGGCGCTTATCACTTTTACCATGCTGTAGGTTTTGCGAGCGCAATAGCTGAAAGAAAGCAGCAAGTTGTAGTTCTACCGCCGGCTCCTCCTGTTGTGTTAGATCGTGATGGTGATGGAGTTTTGGATGGAGACGATAAATGTCCTGACGTTGCAGGTCTACCTGCGTTACAAGGATGCCCTGATAGAGACGGTGATGGTATAACAGACGCTGACGATAAATGTCCTGATGTTGCTGGTCTAGCTAAGTACCAAGGTTGTCCAATACCTGATACTGACGGTGACGGCATAAATGATGAGGAAGATAAATGCCCAACTGTAAAAGGTTTTGCACGTTACCAAGGTTGTCCAATACCTGATACAGATGGAGACGGAGTAAATGATGAGGAAGATAAATGCCCTACAAGAGTTGGTCCTGCAAGCAATCAAGGTTGTCCTGTAATAGCTAAAGAAGTAGTTGAAAAAATTAACTTCGCAGCAAAAAATGTATTTTTTGCAACAGGTAGTTTTAAATTATTACCAAAATCATTTACTTCTTTAAATGAAGTTGTAAAACTTTTAAAGGAAGATGAAACTTTAATGATTGATGTTGATGGGCATACTGATGCGCAAGGATCTGACGAAAGTAACCAAGTATTATCTGACAATCGTGCAGGTGCAGTAAAGAATTATTTGGTTAGTAAAGGTATTTCAGAAACTCGTTTAAAATCTGCAGGATACGGCGAAACTAAACCCGTTGCAGATAACACAACAGCAGCAGGCCGTGCAAAAAATAGAAGAACTGAAATGACAGTGAGGAATTTTTAAGAACTGATTGATTGATGAAGCATAAATAAAAACCCCGTTCATTTATTTGAGCGGGGCTTTTTATTGGGTGTAAAAACAAGGTGTTTTAGTATAAAATAATCATTATAAAAAATCCCGTTCTTGCGAGAACAGGATTTTATTTTTGTGAAGGACAATTATTTTCTGCCAGGATAAATTTTCAATGCTTCTTTTAAACATTCAGCAGCTTGTGTAATTGCATCTACATTCAGCACATAAGCTAGTCTTACTTCATCTTTACCCAAGCCGGGTGTAGCATAAAAGCCTGTAGCCGGAGCCATCATTATGGTATTGCCATTATATGAAAATTCTTCTAATAGCCATTGGCAGAATTTATCGCAATCATCGATGGGCAATTTAGCCATTACATAAAATGCACCGCCGGGGTTGGGGCAGAATACACCATCAATTTTATTTAATGCAGTTACCAAAGTATCTCTGCGAAGTTTGTATTCTGCTTTTGTGGTATCAAAATAATCATCTGGAAGATCTACTGCAGCTTCACCCAATACTTGCGCATAATAAGGAGGGCTTAACCTAGCTTGAGCAAACTTCATAGCTGCATTCAATACCTCTTTATTTTTTGTTATAAGTGCACCAATTCTCCCCCCGCAAGCGCTGTATCTTTTGCTAATGGTATCCATCAACACCACATTTTGCTCTGCGCCTCTTAAATGCATGGCACTTATATGTGTTCCCTCATAACAAAATTCACGATAAGCCTCATCTGCAAATAGAAATAGGTTGTGTTTTATTACAATCTCTTTAAGCGTTTCCATTTCGGCCGCACTGTACAAATAGCCTGTCGGATTGTTAGGATTACATACCACAATTGCCTTTGTTTTTGGCGTAATTGCTTTTTCAAAATCTTCTATCGGTGGTAATGCAAAACCAGTTTCAATACTGCTGCTTATTGGTATAACTTTTACATCGGCCTGCACAGCAAATCCATTGTAATTTGCGTAAAATGGTTCGGGAATAATTACTTCATCGCCAGCATCTAAACAGGCCATAAAACCAAATAGTATCGCTTCACTGCCACCGGTAGTTACAATAATTTCATCAGCGGTAACATTAATATTATTCTTTGCATAATACGCTACCAACTTTTTACGGTAGCTCTCATTGCCTGCACTATGGCTGTAAGCAAGTATATGTACATCGCAATTTTTTACTGCATCTATACAAACTTGAGGTGTTTCAATGTCGGGCTGGCCAATATTTAGGTGAAAAACTTTTGTTCCTCGTTTTTTTGCGGCCTCTGCAAATGGTACTAATTTTCTTATAGGAGATGCAGGCATTTCGTGCCCACGGGTACTTATTTTTAGCATGGTGCAAAGATAAGAAAATGCGTTGCAAAAATAAGTTGATTGGTTTTCTATAGAGAGTCTAACAGAAAATAATAATCCAAATAAAAATATGATAAATCATCAAAGAATATAATAGAGAATATTTGATTTTCAAAAATTAAAGCCATAAACTTTATTTTTTTTTAATTTTAGAAAACTAGGAATGTATAATGCCAAAAATATTAAAACAGTCCCAATATAAAATAACAAATGAAGCTTTAATAATAAAAATGTTATGAAAGCAAAAGTTATAAATATTAAATATGTAGCTGGGCTTGTATATAAATTAAAATCTAACCTCTTAGAATAAAATGAGCCAGTTGGTTGAATAAATTCATAAAATATTTTCTTTGCTTCATCCTGATCTAAAATGTATTTTTCATTAATAAAATCAAAATATTTATTCATTAAGTCAATTGCAGTTTTCTTTTCTGTCTGCGAAGCAAATGTATCAAAGTGAATTATAAAATTTCTTATACTATTCAAATGAAAAAATTTTTTGTTATCGACATTATCATTCAAAACATCATATTTTTTAATGATAATTTCAATTTCATTCATTTTATTTTTTTTAATGAGACAAAGATAATTTCAAATTAGAAGCATTCCATCTCTTATCAATTATTTAAAAGACCCGCAGCCCATTCTAAAGTATAATTTGCCTTCATCAATTTAACCTGTAATTCAATAATTTTCTGTTTTATTTCAAGGACTTTATTTTCCCTGCTGTTAACTAAAAATAAACTGCTTTCACCATTGTTGAAACGGAGTAATTCATTTTTTAATAATGAATTGTAATTTAACAATGCGCTGTTAGCTGTAAAAATTTGCGTTTGTAAAATGGTCACTCTGTTATAGTAATCTCTGATCTTATTTTCTGTCTCAACAATTTTTTGCTTAAAATACAGGTTATTTTCTTCCAACTTTAATTTTGCCATTTTGTATTCTCCACGCCCTTGTCTAAAAAGCAAAGGTATTTTTATACCGACCCCCCATTTGTTATTATTTTCTAATAAAGGTAAACCTGCATTTTTAAGAGGATTATAATCTCTGTTTAACAAATTTGCTTTCGCATTAATTTCTGGTAAAAGTTGTTGAAATTTCAACTTCTTTTCTACCTGTAATCCTTCAATTTTGTACCTGTATTGCAATAAAAAAGGGTTTGTTGAATTGCTTTCGTTCAGAAAATTTTGTAATGAAACCAACATTGACATGTCGTTCAAAACACTTGTATCAGGTACAACCTTGTCTGCTAATTGTTGTGCAGTTTCTTTGTCATCCCAAATAAAATTATTCATTTGAAAAGTTGCGGTATTTAATGCCATGTACGCCTCATTTTGCAACAACATAAAATTTTGCACTTGTATAAAAGCTTCTATGGTATCCATGGCAGCTCTATCACCATTTTTAAAACCAATTTTTACAAGCTTTAGTCTGTCTGCGCTTACTGTAACATAGTCTGAAAAAATTGTATAGAGTTTATAAGTTCCTGCCCAGTCATTGTAACTAATATAGGCATCGAGCAACAAATCGTTCATCATCATATTTCGCTGTTGCCTATTTTCATTCAAGGCAATTTTTGCTTGTTGTAATACAGCCCTACGCTTATCAATAAGCAAACCCTTTGCAAGCGGAATTTCGATACCTGCATAACTACTTCTTCCATTCGTAACTTCGCTAAATAAAAATTGCCCACTGTTATTTTCTATACCGGTTTTAAAATCTCCAATTGGTAGGGGTATTTTTATTTCTCCATTATTATAACGATAATAATTTTTACTGTCAAAAGTTTTTGAAGTTGCTTCTACGTCTAAAATGGGATCAAAACTCCCTTTAGCAATCTGAATGTTTGCAATAGCTTTCTCCTCTGTAATAGCTGCTACCTTTGCTAAAGGGTGATGTTGTTTTACTTTTAAAATAAACTCCTTTAATGGCAATACATTATAACTTTCGTTCTGCGCAAAAATATTTGGAGTATAAAAAACAAATAAGAGTAGCACTAAATCTATTTTCCTTTTCATCATTTTTTCTCTTCTTTATTTATAGTTGCTTCAGGCTTGTAAAAATCTGGCGGAAAGCCATTTATATGTCGCCACAGTTCGTAATAAATACGCACATCTTTTAACAATGCAATGCCTTTGGCACCACTACCCATGCGCAAATTTTTAGGCCATTTCTTTTCAGTAGTGTCTTCAATAACCAGCACTCTAAATTTTCCATTTGCGCTTACGTTTGTTTCATAAGCGCTAATAATACCGCCGAAGGTACCGAAGCTGCCTTGTGGCCAACCACTAAAAACAATTGCAGGAATACCATCAAACACAAATCTTACTTTTTGTCCTTTGTTTACAAGTGGTAAATCCATTGGTTCGATATACATTTCAACGGCATAGTCAATGTTGTCAGGTACTATTTCTGCTATCATTTCTCCTTCTTTTAACATTTCTCCAATACCCGCTTTTTTGGCTTTAGTTATTTGTCCGCTTTGAGATGCTGTTACAAAGTATAATTTATTCCTAATGTCGTAGCTGCTGAAAGTGTTCTCTAATTTGCTTATATCCGCTTCAGTAGCTGCTGCGCTAGATAACGAGCCATACCTATCTCCGTCAGCTTTCGAAATTTTATCATTGTAATCCATTACTGAAATATTCTGTTCAATACCGAGGTTAATAAGTTCCTGTTTGCTTTGCGACAATTTATTTTCTGCAATAGTTTTTTTTGCTATAGCATTTTGATAGTTTACTTTTCTTTTTTCAAAGTCAACCATCGAAACTGCGCCACTGTCTAACATAATTTTTCCGGCATCTATCTGCCTTTCGTAAACAGATAATTCATTTTTAATTGCAATTAAATCTGTCTCATCATTTCTCACTTTCAATTTTTGCTGTTCTATTTTATTTTCTATAGATGCCTGTTTTAAAGCCCTACCTGCAGATAGTACATTTGTTTGTGCTTGGGCAGCATTAGCCTTGCTTTCGTAGGCATCGGCACTATTTTTTTTAGCGTTAATCTGGCTTTGGGTTCTCTCCAATAATTTGGGATCAAAATAATCAACTTTAATTTCACCAAGTTGTAAGATTGTATCGCCTTTTTGCACATAATCGCCTTCTTTTACAAACCACTTTACAATTCTACCGGGCAGTATAGTATTTATCTCCTGCGGTCTTTGTGCTTGTTGTACAGCGGTAATATTTCCACCCGCACTTATGTTTTGCGTCCATGGTAAAAAAAGCACAGTTAAAAGACTTACTAAAATAATGATGGTCCATAATTTAATATTTCTCGATTTGCGTATGCGATATATTTTAGAAAAGGACTTTATATTATTATCAACAGGAAAATCTTCAAATTCCTCGTTTAAATATTTATAGTTGGTATCCATTTTTGTTTTGTATTAATTTAAAAGTTTAGTTAGATATATTGCCTTCTATCAATTGATAAACTTTATCGCTTTTTTGGTGCGCTAACTCATCATTGCTAATCATGATTATTGTTGCATAACTTTCATTTTTTAGATAGTGCATTACGTTTTGTTTTTCCTCGAATGATAAATCAATCAGAGGATCTTCTAACAACAACAATGGGGGTTTACCTGCTAGCGCCCTTATGAGTTTTATTTTTTGCTTAATATGCTTACTTTTTCTTTTGGCGGTAGGGTCTAGCATAGTATCGTAGCCTTTCTCCTCAGTTGCTATAAAACCGGAGAGACCTGTTTTTTCAGC
>JANOTH010000359.1:0-3243 GCA_031416275.1 Ferruginibacter sp.
GTAGATCTTACTGTCACAATTGCCCTTGGAATATTGGCTGCTGGCAGTTGTGAATTTGGAACAAAGTTTCTTGTAGCGCTTTGAAATTGAAGTTTCAATTCGTTCAAAAAGTTTTTCTTTACCTGCGTTCTTAAGGAAAGAAGAGCGCTATTTTCCTGGGATTTAAAATCACCAAATACCTCAAACAAATTTATGGGGCTGTTGTCATTTACACTTGTAGGATTGTTCCAGTTGCTATAATTATTCCTAAATGTTAATCTGTTTTTTGCATTTAATTGCCAATCTAGTCTTAGTAAAAATGTATTAGCAACGGTTTTTCTTCCAAACTCTCCAACTTGCTGTGTATTGGCTACTCCGTATTTATCTCTCGCAATCGTGATAAAAGAATCAAGCGCAGCTTTACTGATTCTGTTTCGAATCGCATCCGCATCTGTTCTTATATCTGCAATAAAAAATGGAGCTGATGCGTCCTCTCTGTCGAATGCTGTAAAAAAATGAAGTTTGTCTTTAATAATTGGTCCACCTAAGCTAAATCCATATTGATTATTGTTAAACTTTTGAGTTCGCCTATTTCCTCTAATATCAAATTTGCTCGCAAGGTCATCTGAACGATAATAATTAAATACACTACCCGAAAAAGTATTGGTACCTGATTTTGTTACTGCACTGATTGCTCCACCACCTTGCCTACCTTGTGTAACACTGTACACATTGGTGATCACTTCAAACTCTCTGATAGCCTCAAGAGAAAGTGAAAACGGACCTCTTCCAATTTCACCACTCGTTAAATTATTTCTGGCGCTTACCCCATCAACTAAATAATTGGTAGATGAAAAGCGCTGGCCACCAATATTAGCTCCATTGGTTGTAGGAGCTAATGAAGCCAGGTCATTAAAATTTCTATTTTGTGCCGGTATTTGTTGTATTGTTTTTGCAGAGATGGCTGTACTTGCTCCAAAGCGGTCTATCCTGCTGCTCACAGTATTTGCGCTTACTACCACTTCTGATAAATTGGTATTGTTTTCAATTAATGTAAAATCATTCACTAATTGGTCACCAAGGTTAAGTGATAAATTTTCTTTTAGGGATGTTGATAAGCCTGTGTATGACACATTGATGCTGTACGGCGAACCTAATGGAAGTTGGCTGAAAAGATAAATCCCTTTAGCATTTGTTTGTGTGGTGGCAGTAAAACCGGTTGACTTATTTGTAATAGTAACTGTTGCACCTTTTAAAGGTTTTTGCTGATTATCAACAATTTTTCCGATTAGTGAAGCATCAGTAGATTGGCCGTATGCCAATTGATTAAAGGAGATTGAAACAATGATCAATAAAAGAACACATTGTTGTAGAAATAGTTTCATTAGTTAAGCTTTTGTAAGATTTAAAAAGATAAAAAATATGATATAGAATAAATAGAATAAAGCCATTTTATTACGTGTGTCAATGACTTATTTTCAATTGCAAAAATCTTGAGACAGTTTAAAGAAATCGTTAAGCAGAAGTTAACAAAACATGTACAAATCTAATTTCTTAGTGGGCCTTGCTTAACGGCTCCACGGTTGAGTCGCCTAAATTTGCGCAGAGCTGAAGCATAGCAATGTGGGGAAGAGTATGTGCTGTAAGAACAGCACAAGTCGTACGGTTAATTTAAGCAATGTTGTGCTTTGGAAATATAATTATAGCGGCGCACAGAAAGTCATTGCGCAAATGCCTCGGCATCGTTTCTGTGCTAGAGTTCGCATCTCTCGGCTAGTAGGGCGGAGCCTCGGCGTATGCTTGGTAAGATGAGCTTCATTTACTGTTACCATTAGCAACAACCGAGGTAAAGGTTTGAAAATTAAAACTTACCTTTTATAAAATTTATACCATGAATAAATGCTTCTTTTTAATTTGTTTTTCATTAATCAACATCAATACAAAAGCGCAAAGCTTAACTGCGACCGAACAAAAAATTATAGATTTCGTTAACCAGCATATGCCTGCTACTGTCAATTTGTTAAAAGAAACTGTAGATATAAACAGTGGTACTTTAAACATTGAAGGTGTAAAGAAAGTAGGCGCTGTCTATGCCAAGGAATTAGAAAAAGCAGGTTTACAAATAACATGGATAAGTTTGCCTGACAGCCTGCACCGTGCCGGGCATTTGGTAGCATATAAAAAAGGAAAGAAGGGCAAGAAGGTATTTATCATTGGGCATTTAGATACCGTTTTTGAACCTGACATGCCTGCTAATCCATGGACGATTTTGAATGACTCAACAGCAACGGGGCAAGGTGCCAATGATATGAAAGGTGGTGATGTAGTTGTTATTGCCGCTTTGCAGGCGCTGAATAGTTTGGGTTTAATGAAAGATGCTGACGTTACAGTTTATTTTACAGGCGATGAAGAGAAAGCCGGCACACCGGTAAGTGTAAGCCGTAAAGATTTTATAGAACGTGCCCAACAAGCTGATGTGGCTTTAGGTTTTGAAACGGCAGTGGGTCTAAATACCGTTGCAACTGCACGCCGTGGTGCAAGTAACTGGCTGTTAAATGTTACAGCAAAAACCGGTCATTCGTCCGGCGTATTTAGCAGCAACGCCGGTTATGGTGCTATTTATGAAGCAGCAAGAATTGTAAATGATTTCAGGTTACAATTAAGCAATGAAAAATATTTAACCTTTAACCCAGGTCTGTTCCTCGGCGGTTCAGAAATGCATTATGATGTTGCTAAAGCAAGAGGGGATGCTTTAGGTAAAGCAAACATTATCTCGCCTGCAGTTACCGTAACAGGAGATCTTAGATTTTTAACCGAAGCCCAAAAAGATGCTGCAAGAGAAAAGATGAAAGCTATTGTAGCCAATAATTTAAATGGTACAAAGGCAACCATCAGCTTTAGTGATGGCATACCGGGCATGGCGCCAACAGATGGTAACAATCGCATTTTGGCAATTGTAGATGCTGTTTCTCAAAGTATGGGTATTGGCAAGACTGCGGCGGGTGACCCCGGTTCAAGAGGCGCAGGTGATATTTCTTATATTGCTAAATATGTAGATTGTATAGATGGCTTAGGCTCATCAGGTAAAGGTGCACATGCACCGGGCGAAACGATTAATCTAAAAGAATATCCAATTTTAATTCAACGGGCTGCAATTTTAATTTACCGGCTCACGCACGAGTAAAAGATTTAAAAATTAAAGTAAGAGCAGAGATGTAGCCTAGAAAGCTGCGCTAATAGGAGACGTTGAAACTTGGGAGGAGA
>JANOTH010000360.1:0-4205 GCA_031416275.1 Ferruginibacter sp.
GCCATGAACGCCATTGGTACTGACAAGCAAACCCAAACGCATCCTGCAAAAAGAGATAGACTAAATGCCATAACCAGAGGTTACAACGCAGCTAGTGCAAACCAGGGAGCATCCACAGCAAACAACGCCAATAATAATGGAAACCAACCAGCACCTAATAACGGCGGTAACACAACAAACAATGGCGGTGGCCAAACCTCACCTGATAACGATCCATCGTGGATAGCGCTTTACATTCAAAGCAATAAAGACGAAACCGTACAGCTGAGCGATGATGGACGAACTTATCAACCTGCAACCATAAAAGCTGGTCAGCCATTTGTATTTAAGTTTGAAATTTACCAATATGGGTTTCTAAAACTGCCTTATTATAACGGTGTTAGAACCTATAAGTTATTGCATGGTAAAGATTATAGCATTTTATACAACAGGAGAAACAACAACCTTACGGTGGTAGAAATTCCTGATTAGAAATATTATAGCGCCGTATTATTTAGAGCTGGTCTTGCTGATCAGCTTTTCTTTCACACCATCTTCTCAATTATTTTTTAGAGTTTTTTTATTTTTAAATGCTGAAGCAAGAAGGAGCATAGGCAATTGTACAAAACCAAGCATTTTTCACGGGCTATACGCTGTAAGTCCGCACTCGTACCTCGCTTGCGGGCTTTCCGCTTCTATCCCTGCTGTTCGCATCTGAAAATTATTTTTCAACTTTTATAATAGCGAAGATGAAAAATGAGGAATGATCAATGAAAACAGGAAACTTATTTTAGAAATTTTGAACAGAAGTTTACTCAAAAAAAATATTTTACTACCGTTAATTTGAAACGGATAGTAATCCAGCGGTTACAGAAGGTAGTAACAATAAACTTTATAACTAGAATTAACTTTCAGGATGTAAAGCTGCATTAATTGTTTTTAGTGCTTTAATCCCCGCATAAATAAATCATACATAACTTGAGAAACGTTTATTGCAAGTCGGCGCTAATATTCACATAACGAGTATTTCTAAAATCAGAAATATTTCTCGAATAAATCTTAAATAACTCGCAATCAGAAATATTGAAAGAGCAATGCTTGCAGTTCTTGGTCAGGAAAAAATAAACATTCTTACACTTAGCCTCCTCGTGAACAATTAAAACTAAAAAATAAAAATTTAAAGAATAACATGAAGCATAATAATAGAATACTATTAGCAGTTATGATAGCTATTTTACAAATTAAAAATATTAATATAGCTAAAGCTCAAACAGACAGTACAACAGCACTTAAAATAAGTGGATATATAGAGACAAATTACAGTTACGATTTTGGCAATCCGGCAAATCATACAAAGCCTAGTTTTTTATATTCATACAACAGACACAATGAAGTAAACTTAAATTTGGGATTTGTAAAAGCAGCTTATTCAAAAGATAATTTACGTGCAAATTTAGCATTGGCTAGCGGAACTTACATGAATGCAAATTTCGTGGCAGAGTCTGGAGTTTTAAAAAATATTTATGAAGCTAATGCAGGCTTTAAAATATCTAGAACAAAAAATATTTGGGTTGATGCTGGTATTTTTACTTCGCATATTGGTTTCGAAAGTGCTATTGGAAAAGACTGCCAAAATTTAACAAGAAGCATCCTTGCAGAGAATTCTCCCTATTATGAAAGTGGTTTGAAATTGTCATATACTTCATTAAATGAGAAATTTCTTCTAAGCGGTCTCTTCCTAAACGGGTGGCAAAGAATACAAAGAGTAGATGGTAACAATACACCCGCATTTGGTCACCAGCTTACATACAAACCAACAGCTAAAATAACACTAAATAGTAGCTCTTTTATTGGCAATGATAAACCTGACAGTGTTAGAAAAATGCGCTATTTCCATAATTTTTATGCACAGATTCAACTGTTTAAAAATGTTGGATTAACAGCAGGTTTTGATATTGGGGCGGAACAAAAAAGAAAGTATGGTAAGGACTTTAATTGTTGGTATTCACCTATTGTGATTCTTAAATTTAATACATCTGCGCAATCAACTGTATCTATTCGTAGTGAATATTATTCAGATAAAAATGGTGTGATTATTAATTCCGGAACGCCCAATGGTTTTAAAACTTTCGGATATTCTTTAAATTACGATTACAATGTCAGAGAAAATGTATTGTGTAGAGTAGAAGGGCGTAGTTTTAAGTCGAAGGATAAAATATTTTTTAATAAAGAAAGTATGCCAAAGAAAAATAACTCTTCTGTTACCACTTCCCTGTGTATCTCATTCTAAAAATGCAATGTAATTTATAAATTCTGCGATATCCTTTCGATGAGCTTTTCTTTCACACTGCTTTCCCATTCATTTTTCAAAATACTCAGTACTATGCTGTCACGCCTCTCGCCGGTGGGTGTCACAGCGTGGCTTCTCAAAATACCTTCCTGCACACAGCCAATGCTTTTCATTGCGGCAATGCTTTTGGTATTTCTATTGTCTGCTTTAAATTCCACTCTTTCCATTTGCAGTTCATCAAAAGCAAATTGTAGCAGCAGCAATTTGCAGTTTTTATTAAGCCCACTGCCTTGAAATTTTGTGCCATACCATGTGTAACCAAGTTGCAACATTTTATTGCCGGGTTGTATATCGTAAAATCTTGTGCTGCCTGCAAACTCCTGCGTGCGTTTATCAAAAACCGTAAAAGGATACTCCGTTCCTTGTTGCCTTGCAGCAAGGGCTTTGTCTATGTATTGTTTAAGCCCGTCACTGCCTGCGGCAGAAAATAAAGAATACTGCCAAAGCTGTGGCTCATGCAATGCAAATGGCAAAAGCGCCTCATGGTCTTTGATAGTCATGGCTGTTAAGCGTACAACATCATTTTCTAGTACGTAATCTTCTTGAGTATCAAATTTTATCATAGTTATAAGGTATTAGCTCCGTGAAATAGATGCACATTTTGCCAAAACTTGTGCATTTCTTTTATAGGTGTTGGTATTGCATTTCATTTTACATTTGCATCGGTTTTGTGAGACCATAATGGCCTTCTCTTTTTAGTACTCTAAATTATCATTTCGTGTCCAAACATGTTAACAAAGTTTCTGCAGCGGGAATTATTATTGCTCTCGGTATTATTTATGGAGATATTGGTACATCTCCTTTATATGTTTTCAGCGAAATTATAAATGGCAAAGTCATAGACGACCTCTTGATTATTGGAGGATTGTCTTGTATTATATGGACGCTTACATTGCAAACCACCGTAAAGTATGTCATACTTACATTACAGGCAGATAACAAAGGAGAGGGTGGAATTTTTTCCTTGTATACACTTGTGAGGCGGCAAAGAAAGTGGCTTGTACTCCCAGCAATGATAGGCGGAGCAGCACTTTTAGCTGATGGAATGATTACGCCACCCATTACCGTTACCGCTGCTGTAGAAGGGTTGGATAATCTTCCGCTCTTGCATGGTATTAGCTTGAGCACCATCATTATTATTGTGTTGTGCATTTTATCCTTGCTGTTTTTTATGCAGCAGTTTGGTACCAATTCCATCGGTAAAATGTTTGGTCCGGTAATGATTTTGTGGTTCGCCATGTTGGCTTTTCTTGGTATATCGCACTTGTCTGATGATTGGGAAATATTAAAAGCTTTTAATCCTTATTATGCAGGTAAACTGCTTACTCAATACCCAAAAGGGTTTCTATTATTAGGCGCAGTTTTTCTCTGTACTACAGGTGCCGAAGCATTGTATAGTGATCTTGGCCACTGTGGTAAAGCAAACATTCGTTACAGTTGGATATTTGTAAAAATTTCACTTATCCTGAATTATTTGGGTCAGGGTTCATACTTGCTACACAATTTTAGAGGAACCATTTTTGCTACAAAGGAATTAATGGAGGATAAGGTTTTTGTGGCTGAACATCCTACTGCTATAATTATGAGTAATCCGTTTTACGGATTAATGCCGGATTGGTTTCTTACCATCGGAATTGTTATTGCGACCATAGCTGCAATCATTGCCAGCCAAGCTTTAATTAGTGGCTCGTTCACGTTAATTAGTGAAGCAATCCGCTTAAATCTTTGGCCTAGAATGAAAATTAATTACCCCTCAGAAGCTAAGGGGCAATTATATATTCCGGGCATAAATACCCTGTTGTTTATTGGTTGTTGCGGTGTGGTATTGTACTTTCAAACATCCGGTGCTATGGGTGCTGCATACGGCCTAGCCATC
>JANOTH010000361.1:0-18672 GCA_031416275.1 Ferruginibacter sp.
AGTGATGCCATAAATCAGCCATCTTTAAATATTAACGGTATTCAAAGTGGCAATGTTGGCAAAATGGCTTCTAACCAAATACCTACTTATGCAACTGCTGTGCTCGACCTTAGGTTGGTGTTGGGTAACGATTGGAAGAGGCAGCAACAAAAAGTAATTGACCATATAAAGGCACAAGGCTATTACGTAACAGATAAAGAACCAACAAATGAAGAGCGTAATAAATATGCAAAAATTATTAAAATAGCAGCGGGAGATGATGGTATGAATGCACAACGCACATCTATGGATTTACCCATTATACAAAAAGTTATTGCTGCAGTTAAAACCACCACCAAAGATCAGATTGTTTTGCAGCCAACAATGGGCGGCAGTCTCCCACTTTTCTTATTTGAAAAATACCTGCAAGCAACCACTGTTACCGTGCCTATTGCTAACCACGATAACAACCAACATGCAGAAAATGAAAACATCAGACTAGGTAATTTATTTGATGGTATAGAAACGATGGGAGTATTGATGTTGATGAAATAAGTATCTCACATTTTTAGTTGAAATTGAATTGTAATAATTGAATTATAAATACTCAGTTATTAAAGTAATACGCCAAACCTAACAGGATAATTATCGTATGTAGCATATGCTTATAAAAAACCTGATTATTTTCGCTGCTATATCATTTTTTGTAACAAGCTGTGCATCTATGAAACCAACTGCGTTTGCTGATGCAGATAAAAATCTAAAACCAATTGATTTTTTTGTGGGTAAAACCCGCTCCACAGGCGTTATTGAAAATAAAGTAGGTAAGCCAACTGCTCGTATTGTTACAGAAACAAATGGTGTTCGCAATGATAGTATTATTTCAATTGAGCAAGATCTGTATCCTGAAGGGAGTAAGAAAAACCATAGATCATGGAAACTAAAAATTATTGATGAGCACCACTTAGATGCGACTGCAAATGATATTGATGGTACTGCACATGGGTTGCTATATGGTAACAATTTTAGCTGGACCTTCAGGCTTAAACTGTCTCAAAGAAAATTTATAAAACACCTACGTATGTCTCAAAACATGTACGTAATGCCCGATGGAAAAACAATGATCATTCGTAGCGTGCTGCGTAAATTTGGTTTTGTAGTAGTACAAATTACAGAGCAGTTTCAGAAATATTAAAAAGGTAAATCTGGATTTTTAAATTAAAAATTAGCGAGCATTTTTAAATGGTAGGTTATTAAAGCATGCAATTTGAAATTGGTTTCTATTGCCTGATTGCAGCGTTTGGGCCATAAAACCAACCTCAGCTTTTATGTATTTATTAAAAACATAACCGATTGCGCCGTACAAGCGGTTTCTATCAAAGTGAGTATTTTGGGCATTAACAAACACTTCATTATAGGCAGATGCATAAAGGGCTTGAGGAGCCATAGTTTTTTTATTTATTGGAATATTTGCGGCAATAAAATACCGAAACCTCATTTGAAAATCGTCTTTTAAAAATCGTTCTTCAACTCTGTAACGATGCTGCAAAAATACTCTGCCAAAATTTTGCCTGGTAATAAACTGTTGAAATATTCTGTGTTCGTTAGATGTTACTTTTTCTGTTTTGTTTGGTACATAATTTTTAGATTGTATATAGCCATATCCCAACAAAACATTATTGTTATTTTCGGTAAGGTTGTAACCAATACCGGTTCTTAAAATCAATTGCTGCATATCGCCTACAACATTATAATTTCTGTATTGCACTTCATTGTGCCAGTTTATTTTTTTATTTATTTGTTGGTTTCCAAAATAGATAAACCAGTTACCTATATCTGTTTTTTGTGCAAAGCTATTTGTAGATAATATTATAAATAGTAAAATAAAAGCTATAGTTATTTTCATTTTTTATAAGAAAATTAGTTAAGGTAAAGCGTAATATTAAAGCCTTAAAAAATCAAAATTCATTTCGAACTTAAAATTGGAAAGTATAATAATGGCAAATTTGAAATTTAAATTTTAATTGTTGGCAAGTAAAAAATTTGAGGTTTTAAACAAGCCACTTTCGTAATTCAGTACACAACATATTAAACTCGGTATGTTTGTGAACAAAGCCATCGGCTCCTAGTTCCATTGTTTGCTTTTTATCTGATGGATGATTTGAAGTTGAATAAATGACCACAGGAATTTTACTTAAATGGCTGAGTTTTTTAATTTGTACGAGGCATTCTTTTCCGTTTAAACGAGGCATATTCAGATCTAAAAAAATAAAATCGGGTAGTGCATTATTTTCATTTTTTAAATATTTGAGCGCATTTTCCCCATTATCTGCATCAACGCATGTTATTTTATCATCAATTTCAGTAACGGCTTCGCAAAAAATCTCTCTGTCATCCTCATCGTCGTCAACAATCATAATCATTTTGGTGTTAGGCATAAGCAGTGTTTCAGGTATCATAAAATTAGGTTTTTTGGCAGAAATTTTGATTTAAATCTCAAATATGTTCGCCATTATAATTTTAGTGAATGTTATCTTATGCAAGTGCTTTCCGTTCATTATCAACAGCCTAAAAAGAATTATTTCTGTTTAAATTACAAACTGTTGCAATGTCGCATTAAGAATTACCATAAAATAAAGAGGTGTTTTTTTGATTGGTGATTTCTTATGGTAGGTTCACTGAAGAGCATGTGATTTCTTGTATGCTGTTTTAGATAAAATGTATGAAGTAAAAAAAGGACACATATGAGCTGCTCACTGGCGTATTAAAATTTTTGAAGTAAATCTGTAAAATATTCTCTTTTAACCAATATCCTTAACGTGGACGATCTAAAATCAAACAACCTTTACAAGCAGCTTGCAAAGGCCATTTTCTTAACTGCAGGTGTGGTAGTACTCTTATTTCTTGTCTATAAAATGGTGAGTGTAGTGTTGCTGCTGCTGTTTGCATTTATATTAGCTGTTGCTATAAATGGGCCCGTAACTAGTCTTGAAAAAAAGAATATAAAAAGAGGTTGGGCAACTGCTATCGTTTTTATTTTAATAACCGTTTTATTTGTAACGATAATAATATTTGTTGGGCCAAAAATTAACCACCAAATATCAATACTCATCAGCAATTTACCTTCTTACGCAACACAGGCATCGTTAACCGTCAGTTCATGGTTTAGCAATTATCCTGAGCTGCAAAAAGAAATAAAATTAGATCCTGCCAAACTCTCTTCGCTACTTCCATCTATTCCTAAAACCCTTATGCAGGTTGGTTCTTTATCACTTTCTATTTTGGCGCAGTTGCTCGTTGTAATTGTTTTTATTAGTATGGTTGGGTATATGGTCTCAAACCCACGACCCTTGTTCGAATCTTATTTATTAGCTTTCCCATCTGCAAAACGAGATAAGGCTACAGTTGCATTTGCCCGTATTTCTTTTATGATAAGAGCATGGATGAGATCTATTTTAATAGGTGGTGTTATAAATGCAGTGGCAGCCACGTTATTCTTAAATATTATGGGAGTGCCTGGAGCGTTTGTTTGGGGAGCCCTAGCTTTTTTTACAGAATTTATACCAAGGATAGGTTTTTTTATTAAAGCTATTCCTCCGGTATTAATAGCACTTTCGGTAGATGCTACAACAGCAATGTGGGTGGCTGCATTTTACCTTGCTGCAGATGAGTTGATGGCAGATTTTATTATGCCGAAAGTTCGCTCAAACACCATGAAAATTCATCCGGTTGCAATACTTTTTGCAGTTATGGCAATGGGTGTGGCTTTTGGTTTTATTGGCTTGCTTTTAGCAACGCCGCTAACAGGAATTATAAAAGCATACTACGAGGTTTTTTGGGTAAATAAATTTGAAGATGATCGGCTTATGCAGCAGCGTATTCAAAATATGATGTACCCTAATGGTAGTCCTTTAAAAAAGATAGTAGAAGAAGTCTAGCTGATGGCAATACCTTGCAAAAATGCGATGTTCAAAAATATTGTTTTGATTGAATCCCGATTATAAAATTTCCTAATCAAAATTTTTATCTGTTCAAACTCACAATGCTTCAAACGGTTTGTCGGGTAGAGAGATATAATGTAATACCTGCAAACCTTTTCTCTCTTTTGTAAATGAAGACGCTATTACTTATCTTCAAAAAAAATAAACTACATGTTGGTAAAAACGTTTGGCAGTGCTGTGTATGGTGTAGAGGCAATTACAATAACGGTTGAGGTGAATGTTACAAACCAAGGGCAACATTATTTTATTGTAGGTCTGCCCGATAATGCTGTGAAAGAAAGTTTACAAAGGGTGGAAAGTGCTATCAAAAGCAATCACTATTTTATGCCACGCACAAAGCTAGTGGTTAACCTTGCCCCTGCAGATATAAAAAAAACCGGCTCCGCATTCGATTTACCTATTGCTATTGGAACCCTCGGTGCTACTGAACAAATTGAAAACCCTGAGCGGTTAGAGAAATTTGTATTGATGGGTGAACTCAGTTTAGATGGAGAAGTTCGTCCAATTAAAGGTGCTTTGCCCATTGCCATACAAGCCCGAAAAGAAGGTTTTGAAGGTTTGATTTTACCTTTAGCAAATGCCCGTGAAGCCGCTATGGTAAACAACTTAAAAGTTTTTGGGGTAACGCACATAAAGGATGTAATAGAGTTTTTTAAAGATGAAAAATCACTTGTACAAACAGTGGTTGATACCCGTGCGGAATTTGCGAATGCACAAAGCGATTTCGATATAGATTTTAGCGATGTAAAAGGGCAGGAAAATATAAAACGTGCATTAGAAATTGCAGCTGCAGGTGGCCACAATGCAATATTAATAGGGCCTCCCGGCGCAGGTAAAACAATGCTTGCAAAAAGATTACCCACTATTTTGCCTCCACTGAGTTTACACGAAGCATTAGAGACAACCAAAATACACAGTGTTGCAGGCAAGTTACCTGAGAATGCAACTATTGTAAGTAAGCGACCATTTCGCAGTCCGCACCATACTATTTCTGATGTTGCTTTAGTTGGTGGCGGCGGCAACCCACAACCTGGCGAAATATCATTGGCACATAATGGTGTACTTTTTTTAGATGAATTGCCTGAGTTTAAAAGAACAGTTTTAGAAGTAATGCGGCAGCCAATGGAAGAAAGAAAAGTTACCATTAGCCGTGCAAAAGTTGCTTTAGATTTTCCTGCGAGCTTTATGCTCATTGCCTCTATGAACCCCTGTCCGTGCGGTTATTTTAATCACCCCGAAAAAGAATGTAGCTGCGGACCTGGCATTGTACAAAAATATTTAAGCAGAATATCAGGGCCTTTGTTGGATAGAATTGATTTACATGTAGAAGTAACACCCGTTGCTTTTAGCGAAATGCAATCAGTAAGAGAGTACGAAAAAAGTGAAGTAATTCGTGCAAGAGTTGTGGCAGCTAGAGAGATACAGGCTGCCCGTTATAAAGATAATATTGGCGTGTATGCAAATGCACAAATTAGCAGTAAAACATTAAGAGAAGTGTGTATAATTTCTACCGCAGGTGCTAATTTATTAAAGATAGCTATGGAGAAATTAAACCTGAGCGCACGTGCTTACGATCGTATTTTAAAAGTGAGTCGTACCATTGCCGACCTTGCAGCCTCTCCAGATATTAAACCTGAGCATCTCGCAGAAGCCATACAGTATAGGAGTTTGGATAGAGAAGGGTGGGGAGGTTAGCTTTATATTTGATGAAATTCAATCTCCTAAAACTTGAACATTGAAAATTAAAATAACGCCCAATAAGCAATATTCAATGTTCAAAAAAATAGAAATCCTGGCAATAAACTCTTAGAAATATAAATTAAAGTAAAGGCTACTAATATTTTTTCAAAATATTAGTAGCCGAACAAAGGCACAGCTATACTGAACTTCTGTGGCGTCGCACGTTTCACCTTCACCTTACTATGTAGCTTTAATTATGCAATAGGTTATAGAAAAAAATTTACAATCTTTTTCATATGTGCTCAAAATTATTTCACTGTTTCGTCTGTAATTGCAGGCAAAGCAGTTTCTTTTCTCGTTTTTCTCATCAGCCAAATTTCACCTTTATGTCTCGTTGGTACAGTATCGCCAAATAATTTACCCCAAGGTCGCATTTCAGGCAATCTATCAAATACAATTTTTAAAATAGCAAGAAAAGGGATTGATAAAAACATACCAGCTACTCCCCATAAAGCACCACCCAGCAAAACGACAACCAAAGAAAAGAAGGCATTTATTTTTACTCGAGATGATACAAGAAATGGAACCAAGAAATTATTATCTATAAACTGTATCAACATATAAGCACCCAAAATTAAAAACTGTGTTGTTAAACCATCCTTGGTTACAGATGCTATAATGATTGGTAAGGCTATAGCAATTAAGCCCCCAATATATGGGAGCATATTTAACAGGGCACCAAGTACACCCAACAAAACAGCGTACTCCACACCGAGTATCAAAAGCGCTGTTGTATTGAGTACAGCAACAACAAGTGCTTCTAGCAGCAACCCAACCATATAGCTTTGTATCGCCGATTTAGTTTCTGTAAGTACATCAGAAACTTTTTCTGAATTGGCCTCTGAAAAAATTTCGTGAAAGAAATTAAGAATAAGTTTTTTATAAAGCAGTAAAAGAAATACATAAATAGGTACTAAAAAAATTACACCGATAGTACCCAACAAACCTCCGAGAGCACTTCCAAAAAATGATTTACTGTTGTTTAGTGCCTCTGTAATTGCTTGTTGTTGTTTAGGTATGGAAACATTAAATTTTGATGCAATCCACTGATGCAAATGCATTAAGTGTTCATTAAATTTTATTTTTAGCTCAGGAAGGTTATCACCAAAATTCATTATCTGTGTACTAATGAAATATAATATTCCGCCCACCACAACAGTTGCCAATAAAAGTGCTATAACAATTGCCAATATTCGTTTTACGCCTTTGCGCTGAAGTTTACCAACCAATGGGTTTAAAAGAATTGCTATAATTAAAGAGAACGCAATGGGCGCTAGAATACCTTTTAAAGTAAATAAAGCAAAGGTTAACAGCATAAGCCCAAAAAGTACCACTGTGCTTTTTATATAAAACGGATATTGCCGGGTAGAAATATTCATGTGTTTGTTTTGATGCTTGTAATTTAAAACAGTTATTCGATTTACAACGAAAGCAACATAAATGCCAAATAAGCACTTATATTAAAACTATTGCTCAACAATCTTGCCTTTACGTCATTTTTCACGAAGTTGCATCCAATTTGATGTTGCGACAAGAACATTTGCACCTTACACTTAATTTTTACAATGAAAATATTATTAAAATACCTGAAGCCTTACCAAGGGCTTATGATTTTTACACTCTTTTTAGCAGCCATCAATATAAGCTTTTCACTAATTGACCCCATAATACTTGGCAAGCTCGTAAACCTTGCGGGCGAGCACCAAAAGCCAGGCAGTGCTATGAGCAGCAACGACTTTTTCTTTTCATTCTCCAAACCATATTATGGCGTAGCTGCTTTGCTTATCGCTTCTATTACAGTAGCGATGATCAGCCGTATTGCAAAAGCATTTCAAGATTATTTTCTGACAACCATCACCCAAAAATTTGGCGCAACCGTTTTTACTGATGGGCTGCAACACGCTATGAAACTCCCTTATCAGGATTTTGAAGACCAGCGTAGTGGCGAGACCTTGAGTATACTTTCAAAAGTTAGAATTGATACAGAAAAATTTATCGCAGCATTTATCAATATTCTTTTTCCAGTAGTGGTAGGTATCATTATAGTGGCAGTTTACTCAACACGAATAGATACTAAACTTCCGTTCATTTATTTTGGAGGTATTATTTTGCTCATCATAATAACAAACCTGCTCAGTAAAAAAATAAAATCAATTCAAAAAAGAATTGTTGCTGAAACAACTTCGCTTGCAGGTGCTACCACTGAATCACTAAGAAATATTGAATTGGTAAAAAGCCTTGGGCTTACCGGGCAGGAAGTAAAAAGATTAAACAAAAACACTTTTAAAATTTTAGGGCTTGAGCTTAATAAAGTAAAACGCACCCGTACCATCAGTTTTATACAAGGCACTTTTGTAAATACTTTGCGCCAGGTTATTTTGTTTATGTTGATGTATTTAATTTTTAAAAATGATATGAATGCGGGACAGTTGGTAACCATGCAGGTGTTTTCATTTTTCGTTTTTGGACCGTTGCAGGAAATTGGTAACATCATCGTTTCTTACAGAGAGGCAGAAGCTTCATTAAATAATTTTGATGCGTTAATGACGAAAGCGCCTGAACCTACTGCGGATAACCCAACACATATTGGTTTCATTAATTCGCTGCATTTTGATCATGTTGGTTTTAAACACCAAACGGCATCTGTAAAAGCAATTGATGACATTAGTTTTACAGCAAATATTGGTGAAACCATTGCCTTTGTTGGTCCATCAGGTAGTGGTAAATCAACGTTAATGAAATTGTTAGTTGGGCTTTACAGACCACAAGACGGACGGATTTTATACAATGGCATTGAAGAAAAAAGTATAAGCTTTGAAGATCTGCGTAGCCAGGTAGGTTTTGTAACACAAGATACCAATTTGTTTAGCGGCAGTATAAGAGAAAATTTAGCTTTCGTAAACCCAAGTGCAACGGAAGCTGAAATGAATGAGGTATTGGTAAAAGCAAGTGCCACCAACCTTTTAGCTAAAGCCGAAAAGGGTTTAGATACGATGTTAGGTGAAGGCGGTTTAAAATTATCAGGCGGAGAAAAGCAAAGAATTTCTATTGCCCGTGCACTAATACGTAAACCTAAATTACTCATTTTTGATGAAGCAACTTCAGCTTTGGATTCTCTTACAGAAGAAGAAATTACAGATACAATTAGAGAAATTTCTGCATTAAAAGAACAGATAACTATTTTAATTGCACACAGGTTAAGTACCATTATGCATGCAGATAGAATTTATGTTTTGGAAAAAGGCGAGGTGGTAGAAACAGGATCTCACCAAACATTGTTGGAAGAGAAAGGATTGTACTATGCTATGTGGCGCCAACAGATTGGTGAGCGAAAAAAGATATCATCCCCTAGCCCCTCCGGAGAAGGGGGACTACTAAAGCCAGCGTAGAAAATAATTGTAAGTAATCTCTATTTTGTATCTTTTAACCTCTATCCCATAACTAAACAACCCGTAATTATGACCTCCATACAAATTTTAGGCTTAGCAGCCGGCACTATAACATCTTTTACATTTTTACCACAGGTAATTCAAATTTGGAAAACAAAGTCTGCCAAAGACTTATCAATTGTTATGTTGTTGCTGCTTATTGTGGGCGTATCGATGTGGCTTAGTTATGGCATTTTAGTAAAAGATGCGGCCATTATTTATACAAACAGTATGGTGCTCGCCATGAGTTTGGTTATGCTCTTTTTTAAATTTAAGTTTAAGCAATAAGATGCTATGATAACAGAAAAAACACCACCCACTCCAAATGCACTATGGAGCATGTTTACCATGAAATGCCCAAGGTGCAGGCGTGGAGAGATGTTTAGTAACAGCAGCTCTTACAGAAAACTTTCGTTGAAACATATTTTTGCTATGCCGGATAACTGCGCTGTGTGTGGCCAAAAATATGATATGGAACCGGGCTTTTGGTACGGTACAAGCTATGTTAGCTATGCACTAACGGTAGCATTATCTGTCGCAACATTTGTAGCTTGGGTAGTATTAATTGGTGTGTCAGTAAAAGATGGTGACCATAGAATTTATTGGTGGCTTGGCATAAATGCTCTTATACTAATTGTAGCACAACCATGGCTCATGCGGTTTAGCAGGGTTTTATACATTCGTTTTTTTGTGAGCTACGATAAGGATTTTGAAAAGACAAGCCCAAAGAAATTTGAATAAGCATTTTGTGAATGGTTAGTTGTAAATGGCGAACCGCGGCGTCTAAGAATGCTTTGTTTATTGTTCTAATAATTAAAAGTCCCAAGCCCGATTATCAATTGTTGACTAATAATTAGGTTCACACAGTAGTTATTCCCCCAATTACCAATTCCAAAATCCGAATTCTTTATTCCAAAATTCTAACTCCTGTTTCACAATTCACTAAGCCCCTTTCTTCAAATTAAAAACCAGCGGTACATTCAATTTCACACTAAAATTTCTACCCATATTAAAAACACCGTTACGACCTGTCGCAATATTCTGCGCAGCATATTTTAACCTACTCAAATGGCTTTGGTAGGCAACGTCTGTTAAATTATTACCTGAAAAGTTTATCGTAAAAATTGTTTTGCCATTCTTTCCATTAACATCTGCACCAATGCCTGCATTTAATAGATTGTATCCGTTTGTAGCGGTTTCTGTAGCAAAAGCAGTAAAGGCTCTGTTTTGTTTAAAGTTATTATCCAGTTCAACCTTAGCATAAAAATTAGAGATGTTTTTGCCGATCTTTTTTAAATCAGCCCTTAATTCAGTTAGTAATTTAGGTGCCGGGATAAAAGGAAGATTCTTAGTGCCTTCAATAGATTCTTTAAAGGAACCTGCTACGTACGAAAAAGTATTTTGAAAATGCAGCCAATCAATTGGATGTGGATGAATATCAAGTGTAATTTCCATACCGGCAAGAGTGGCTTTTCTTTGGTCAAATTTAAACGCAGCCAAATCATCTCCATCAACATTTACAGTTGAGTCACCACCTCCATTTGCTTCAAGCTTTCTGTAAAAAATAAAATTGCTGAAGGAGTTTATGTATCCTGCAACATTAAAAGAAACATGTTGGTTATTTATTTCCACAGATGCATCTGCTTGCGTACTTACTTCGCTTTTTAAATCTGTATTTCCATATTCATATCTTATTGTTCCTTCATGCGCACCATTACTTGCAAGCTCTGGTATGCTAGGTGCACGAAAAGCACGGGCAATATTCAATTTAAGGTTCACATTTTTATTTACTTCATAAGCAGCACCTGCACTACCTGAAAAGTTGCTGAATGTCTTTTTAAAAGCTGCCCCTTTTGTGGCACCGGTTTCATCAATTAAATCGGTTGCATTTATGTTCCTTGTATCAAAACGTGCCCCACCACTAATGGTAAGCTCGTCCATATCTTTTTCTGTAAAAGCATAAAAACCAATATCAGTAAGGTTATAATCAGGTATCAATTGCTCAATTCCCCTGTTTGTGTTTTTCTGGTTCATTCCGTTTACGCCTATTGATGGCTTCCAACCGTTCTTTTCATTTAGGTGAAACTGTGCTGCGTACGTAATTGTTTTTAAATCGAAAAACAATCCCTGCTGAGTTGGGTTATCAACGTCACCAAATTCCTCTCTTCTGTTTCTTTGATAACCTACATTTAAGGTTAAATTATTCTGACCCAGTTTAAAATTATTATCTGTTGCTATTTTTAAATGTCTTATTTGCTGGAAAGGTGTTGAGGGATCGGTACTTTTAAAATCAGCTTCTGTTGCGGCAACTTCATCGCCACCCGGCAATGCTTTAATAAAATTACCATTATCGTCTCTATCACCTTCTACCAAACCGGGCGTAAGGTTAAAACTGCTCACCAATAAATGACTAAAACCCCAGTTACCATTATAACCAACATAACCACCTACATTTTGTTCATTAAATTTTGAATTAAAAACAGCGCCATCAAATTTATTTTTATAATCTGCAGCAGCTCTCTTTGTACTATAAATATTCCAGTTAAATCCATTTACATTTCCTGCAACATTACCGTATACACTTCTAAGACTATTATTGGTTTGATAATTTGAACCCACATTTGCCTTTATTGTGTTAATTGCAACCGGTACATTGGTGATAATATTTATAACACCTGCCATTGCATCACTACCATAAACAAGTGAAGCCGGACCTTTTAATATTTCTATTTTATTTACACTCGCTTCATCTATTTCTATCCCATGCTCATCACCCCATTGTTGCCCTTCCTGCCGCACACCATCGTTTATAGTGAGCACACGATTGTAACCCAAGCCTCTAATTACAGGTTTAGAAATAGCAGGACCAGTAGCCAAAGACGATACACCCGCTTTTCTTGTAATAGCATCAATAATATTAGTAGCTGTTGTTTGCTGCAGCTCTTCTTTCCGCATAACTGAAACCTGAAAAGGAACTTTTTTTAGTTGAGATGCACGAGATACACCGGTTATAATAACTGCGTTGTTTTCCACAACAGATTCATTCATTAAAAAATCTTTTTTTGTATCGCCTTTTATGTAAATCTGTTCTGCTATTGTATTGTAACCTATGTGAGAAAATTCAATTAGGTGGCTTCCTTCAGAAATATTATCTATAAAAAAGTCGCCTTCAGCATTTGTGCTAGTGCCCGTTCTTGTATCAGAAATATAAACAGATGCGCCACTAATTGGTTTACCAGTTAAGGCATCTGTCACTTTGCCTGAAAAGCTTCCTTTTAAAAAAGTCGAGGGCTTTTCTGCAAACGTTGTTATTGATAAGAAGAGATATAAAATTAGAAATATTACTTTCATGGTTAATATTATTTGAAACGATGTTGCAAATATACAAAATGCAATGATGTTGCAAAAATAATGTAATCATTTTTTAAAATGTTTTTATAGACAAAAATATAAACGGTAAAATTTATGCGGAGTTAATCAAATAAAAAGAGGACCTCGCAATTAGGAGATCGTCTTCTTTTTATAAAAAATAGATTTGATAATATATGCTTAACTACTGATTTACCTAACCTTCATCATTGCCCGTACCTGTTGCGTAGCACCATTTTGCAGTCTTGCATAATAAATACCACTTGCTAAATGCGATGCGTTGAAGGTTATTATTTGTTTGGTTGTTACACCTTCGGGATAATCTTTTTCCAATAAATTTGCAATTAACCGCCCTGTGCTATCCATTATTTGTACAAGAGTATGCCCACCTTCGGTAGTAAATTCAATACTTGTATTGTTTGTAAACGGATTAGGATAGTTTGTTATCAAACTTGTACCAGATGTATTTGGGATGGCATTGGTACAGCTGCCGTTTTTAATAAGCGGTAAATCCTGCAACGTACTATTTATAGCCTGCGGAAATAAATTTTGCACCGTTGCTTTTGGTATGCAAAACCATTTTTCTAAAATGGTTGAATAAACGCTTCTAAAATCATATTGCATTGGCACGTTGTCATTAACTGTTGCAACAGGTAAAATCGTTGGATTGTTTCCTAAAACCCCGCCTTGTACAGGCTTGCCAAAAACAAACATCGGCGCTGCAGCGCCATGGTCTGTGCCTAAACTGCTGTTACTTTTTATACGGCGACCAAATTCGCTAAAGGTCATTCCGACAACCCTATCTTCTATACCTAAATATTTTAAATCGTCTTGAAAAGCTTTTATGGCATCACTAACCCTGCCTAGCAAAACAGCATGGTTGCCAACAGTAGTATCTGCAGCAGTAGCTTGCAGGCTATGCGTATCAAAGCCGCCAAAACTAACCATGTAAATTCTTGTTTGCAAGCCACCCTTTACTAACCTGGCCACAATTTTTAATTGGTCTGCTAAACTGTTGTTTGTGGGATATGGATTTTGAACAGTAACCTTTGCAGCAGCTGCAGAAATAGTACTTGCATACTGCTGGGTCTGTTTTGCAACATTGCGCACATAGCTCAATTCTTTACCTGCATTTGTTGGCGGTACTGGGTCGCTTGTGCCATTTATTAATTGGTAAAATGATGTTGCACTTGTTATACTCATGGCCATGTTTACTGTTGGCCCTTGCGATGTAAGTGATGCGGTAGAACCTATTTGTATAGCTAGTGGATCTTTGGCAGTAGCATTAGGATAACCGTTTGGAAAGTTTGGGTATTCGTAATTAAGGTAGCGCCCTGCCCAGCCTGTGTAAACTTCTTGTGTGCTATTGCTGGCGCTCATCCAAATATCAGTTGCCCTAAAATGAGAAAAATTTGGTTGGGGGTAACCCACTGCTTGAATAACTTTTAGCTTCGATTCGTTGTACATAGTTTGCATGCCCCTCATGCTTGGGTGCAAGCCAGTATTTGCATAACCACTAAGGGGCAAAATTCTGTTTTCAGGTATTGCAATGTTTGTACGTGCTGCATTGTATAAATTGTATGTGCTAATAGGAATCACAGTATTTAAACCATCATTACCGCCCGAAAGTTGAATAATTACAAGCACATGATCTGTATCTGTACCTGTTCCCATCAATGCTTTTACAAGCGGCGAGTCTTCAGCAAATGCCTTTACGGAATAACCACTTAAAATTGCAGGTAAAGTAACCGCCATTGACTTTCCTAAAAATTCTCTCCTTTTCATATTGATATTTTTATTATCAAATTAAAATAATTGCCAGTTCGTCTTTTTCTTCAACCCCTCAACTCAACTGGTATTCACTCAAGTTCATTAAGTACCTAAACAAATCTTTTAACCTCGTGTTTACGACCGTAAAATTTGATGTATTAGGGTTGGCTATATACGCATCCCATGCATCTGTCCAATAAAAATCGTTTGCCTGGTTACTCAGTAAAATTTGCGTTTTGGTTTGTTGCTTTACCTGGGTAGATAAACTTAGCCTGTAAATATATTTTAGTGCATCATCAATAACATCGTTAGGATTACGGGGGTTCGGTAAAGTTTTTACATAAGCTACAAAATCATATTGCATGCGAAAACTGTTTCTGGCGTAACCGGTATTTGTCATTGTATCAGTAAACTGGTTTCTCTTTGGCAACGAATCAGATGTTATCCATAATTCGTGAAATAATGGCTCTTGATAATATGCCGGCATGCCCGCAACATTCGGCGGATCATGTAGGTTGAGCCCAAAATTTACCATAAAAGTGTACAGTGTATTCCAGTGCCCGTAATTTGTATCCCAGTCTGTAGCAACTGGCATTGGCACATTAAACTCTCTCATGCTACCAATCACAATATCTGCCGGTGTTTTAATTATACAGCCTTGGTTAAGCACATCAAAAAAATGCTCACTTTTAAAAAGTGCCAATAAAACAGGTTTTATCTCGTAATTATTATTTCTAAAAATATCAGCAAGTGGAGCTATTACATTTGTTTCTGTATTGGCGTCAATTTCATAATACACAAACCAACGATAGAATTTTCGAAGAATATATTTTGCAACTTCTGCCTGAGCAAAAATCATATTTAATAAATCTGTAAGCTCCAGGTCACCGGCGGTGGCACCGGTTCGACCGGTAATTACTGTATTGTTATAAAAAGATGAGAACTGTTTGTTAACGCTACTGTGGCGGCCGCTCGTAAAAATTGTTTGGTATGTTGTACCATTTATTTGCCAGCCGGTTAAAATTTTTGCTGCTTCTTTTACATCTCCCTCAGTATATCCGCTGCCCGATCCCTTCCCTAAGGTGAATAATTCCTGTAACTCCCTGGCATAATTTTCATCAGGGGCAGCAGCTGTGTTAAGGTATCCATTAAGGTAACGAAGCATAGCTATGTCCGTCGAAATTGCTTTCACCAACTGTTTATAATTACCAAGGCAGTTTTGGCGGATGGTTTCATGTTGTTTGTAAATCCAATTGGCATTACCTACATCGCTCGCCTCATTACCAAAATGATCTGTCCATAAAAAAATCATTTTTTCTCTTATGCTTCGGTCCTGGTTTATCAAAACACCCGTCCACCATTTTTTATAAGAAGCCCTGCGTTGGCTTTGCACGGTACCATCGCTGTTAATATCATTTACCCATGTAGTACCTCTTACAATATTGTTATCAGGCACAACACCTGGGTTTGTAGCTGTTACATATTCTTTAACCGGGGGTTGAGGGTTGGGTGCTAAAGGGTTTAATAATTCATCAACCGTTTGGTTTAGGGTACGATTAGCAAAATAATCTACATCTGTTTTTTTTGCGCCAAACATAGCACGTTTTAGCAGGTGTATAGCTTCATTTTTCCCCCATGGACCTGTGTATGGGTTTATACCACTTGAAGTTCGTGTAGGGGTTATCACCTGGGTGGTTTCAATATTCTTTTTTGGAGCTTTGCCGGCGGTAAGAAATTCTCTTCTATCCATAGCAGTTAGTTTTCGGTTATTGTTAGGACTTTTGTTTTTTAGAAAAGTTTAATAGCCAATTTAAATAGGCAAATTTCGTATTAGTAAGATAGTAAATTTATTTATCATATTCACCATAAAAAATAAGAGGCTGTCTCATAAGTACGAGGTAGCCTCTTTTTATTCGGATCCCTATCGGAGAAGGATAGTCGTTTAAGCAAATCTCAGCGTCAATTTTTAAATATGAGATAGCCTCCAATATAATAGCATTATAAACTAAAAGTGTCCTTAATCAATATTCTCAATTATCCCTGCAATACCCTGGCCGCCGCCAATACAAGCGGTAACAATGCCGTATTTTTTATTCAACCTTTTCATATCATGTATCAACTGGATAGATAATTTAGCACCACTGCAACCTAATGGATGACCAAGTGCAATAGCACCACCGTTTACATTTACAATATCTTTATATAAGCCTAGCTCTCTTATTACAGCTAGAGATTGAGATGCAAAAGCTTCATTCAATTCAAATAAATCAATATCATTTAAAGTCATGCCTGCCTGCTTTAACACCTTTGGTACAGCTTCTACCGGGCCAATACCCATTATACGTGGATGAACCCCTGCACTTGCACAATTTACTAAACGGGCAATGGGTTTTAAGCCTAGTTCATTTACCATGCGCTCACTCATTACTAGCACAAAAGCAGCACCATCACTCGTTTGCGATGAGTTGCCTGCCGTTACCGTTCCACCAGCAGCAAAAGCAGGCTTTAATTTTGCAAGCCCTTCTAAAGTGGTATCAGTACGTACACCTTCATCTGTGTCTACAATGTAAGATTTGGTCTTTTTCTTACCTGCTTCATCTACGTAAACCTGCTCAACATTTATTGGTAAAATGCCCCCTTTAAAATATCCTTCTTTAATGGCATTTGCCGCTTTCATGTGGCTGTTGTAACTAAACGCATCCATGTCTTCCCTGTTCACATTATACTCTGCTGCCACTGCTTCTGCTGTAAGACCCATATTTAAATAATAGTCAGGCTCATCTTTAGCAATAGAATATGCTGGCACTGTTTTCCAACCGGCAGTTGGCACAAGGCTCATACTTTCTACACCTCCTGCAATAAAACATTCACCCATACCGCTGCGAATTTTTGCTGTTGCCATAGCAATACTTTCCAAACCACTTGCGCAATATCTGTTAATGGTTATACCTGCTGCAGAAAAACCTACTGCTCGTGCGGCAATAATGCGACCTACCTGTAACCCTTGCTCCGCCTCGGGTACAGCGTTACCTACAATTACATCGTCAACCCTTTTCGGATCAAGCTGCGGCACACTTGCCAGCAAACCTTTTATTACATCTATCGCCAAATCATCTGGCCGAGTAAACCTAAAACCACCTTTTTTGCTCTTGGTAACTGCTGTTCTGTAGCCTGCTACGATGTATGCTTCTTGCATGTTTTATATTTTAAAAGACCACTGACACGGGCGACCGACAACAGATGGTACGTTATAAATTTATTTCTCTTTTTGTTTTGGGGCTCTAAACATTGAATCTTTATTCAACATTTGTTCGGGCTATCCGTTACTATCTTTTTGCTCAAAGGCAGCAAAAAGGATATCCACTTATATCCCGCAGCCCTTCACGGGTAAATCATTTTTCAACTTTTATCAAAGCGTATTCTCTTGTGTCTTTATCTTTCTGTAATATCTAAACCCACTTAGTTGTTTATGCAACCTTTTATCAAAGTTATCGTTTTTAATCAAGTTTCAAAAAAAATGATAAGGTATATTTGTAGCAATTATGTACAACCTTCTTCGCAGTTTTTTATTTCTGTTCGATGCTGAAAAAGTGCACCATTTTTCTATGAACAGTTTGCGTATCCTTTGCAGGGTACCATTTATAAAAACAATTATTCAAAAACAGTTTAGTCCTGAGAATCCTTTAACCAAAAACGTTCTGGGACTCAATTTTAAAAATCTTCTAGGTCTCGCTGCAGGCTTCGATAAGAATGCTAAATATTTAAATGAGTTAGAAGCGCTTGGTTTTGGATGTGTAGAAATTGGAACAGTTACACCTTTGGCACAAGATGGAAACCCCACTCAACGATTATTTCGTTTACCAAAAGATAAAGCACTTATAAATAGAATGGGTTTTAATAACGAAGGAGTGGAAGTGGTAGCGGAGCGTTTAAAGAAATGGAAGAAAAAAGTTGACGGGTTGCGGGTTGCGGGTGATGGGTCAGATACAGGCACAACCCGCAACTCGAAACTTCAAAACCCGAAACTCATTATCGGTGGCAACATAGGTAAAAACAAGATTACTCCCAACGAAACCGCCTGGAAAGATTACGAGATTTGCTTTAATGCCTTACACGATTACGTAGATTACTTTGTAGTAAATGTGAGCAGCCCAAACACCCCTGGCTTAAGAGAATTGCAGGAGAAAGAACCCCTGAAAAAAATCCTTACCCATCTTCAACTACTTAATAAAAGTTTTGCCCAGCCCAAACCAATTCTTTTAAAAATAGCCCCCGATCTTACACAAACACAAATTGATGATGTATTAGATTTGGCACAGGAAATTTACTTGGATGGCTTGGTTGTTGCTAACACGAGTCTTGATAGAAGCAAACTCGTAACCCCA
>JANOTH010000362.1:0-1922 GCA_031416275.1 Ferruginibacter sp.
TAACAATAACAGTAAAACCCCGCTTGCTGCAGCTTTGCATTTATTTGCTGTAGCCAATACCAATGCTAAAGAGCAGGAAACAACCACAGCTGATGAGGCAGAAAAAATAGTTGGAACCTTTGTTGTTAAAAACTTACCTAATAAAGGTAATGGAGAATTGGTTGTTGTAGTTTTACAGCCTGATGGAAAAGTGGTAAAGAATTCAGTATGGGAGTCAGGTACTTTTGAAAGTGTGGAAGGAAAAAAAATATATTCAAGAAAATTATATGCAGAGACAGCCACTGAGGAAAAGCAACTGAACTTTTCTTTAACACCCGATAAATTTTTAAAAGGTGATTATACTATGCAGATTTGGTATAATGGGAGCATGATTGCAAAAATGGTGAAGACACTTTCTTAAACTTAATTAGAATCACCCTTTATCTTGAGTGTAAAACCGCTCTTCCATAATTTTAGTTTCTTACCCGTTGTACAATTTCCATAAGCAAATTTCTCCGCAGGGTGCCTTATCATTTGGCAGTAACGCATGCGAATCTTGCAAAAAATAAAACCGCCCTTTTGCAAAGACGGTTTATTACTTACTAACCTTACTAAACTTATTTTTAAGTTTTATTCCCCTCCCTTATTTTCTTTAATTTTTTCTCTTATTTTGGTTTCAAGCTCTTCGCCCATTGCAGGGTTATCCAATATAAGTTGCTTTACTGCTTCTCTTCCTTGTCCTAATTTATCGCCATTATAGCTAAACCAACTTCCACTTTTTTGTACAATACCAAGCTCAACTCCCATGTCTACAATTTCACCTACTTTAGAAATACCCTCTCCATAAACAATATCAAACTCTGCTAACCTAAATGGTGGCGCTACTTTATTTTTTACCACTTTTACTTTAATATGGTTACCTATAATATCATCACCATCTTTTATTTGTGCCATACGGCGAATATCTAACCGAACAGAAGAATAAAACTTCAATGCGTTACCACCTGTAGTAGTCTCAGGGTTACCAAACATAACACCGATCTTTTCTCTCAATTGGTTTATGAAAATACAAACGGTGTTTGTCTTGTGAATAGTAGCAGTTAATTTTCTTAATGCCTGGCTCATTAAACGTGCTTGTAAGCCCATTTTGCTATCGCCCATTTCGCCTTCTAATTCACTTTTTGGAACTAATGCGGCCACTGAATCTATCACCACTACATCTAATGCACCTGAAAGAATAAGTCTATCAGCAATTTCTAAAGCTTGCTCACCGTAATCAGGTTGCGATATTAAAAGGTTATCTATATCTACGCCCAATTTTTGTGCATATATACTATCAAAAGCATGTTCAGCATCTATAAATGCACACATGCCGCCTTTCTTTTGTGCTTCTGCAATTACATGAATTGCCAATGTTGTTTTACCCGACGATTCCGGACCATAAATTTCTATTACTCTTCCTTTCGGTAATCCGCCAATACCAAGCGCAACATCTAAACCGATAGAGCCAGTTGAAATAACTTCTACTTCTGTCACCCCTTTTTCGTTCATCATCATTACTGAACCCTTCCCAAAATCCTTGTCTATTTTATCCATCGTAAGTTTAAGCGCCTTAAACTTTTCTACATTTTCTGCCTTTGTTGTTTTTTCTGCTGTGCTCATGTGTTTGCTTTTTTTAAGTGATGTATCTTGTTTTGCGTGTAAATATATTATTGTGTAACAAAACTAAATAAAAATATTTAATCCAACTAATAAATTTAGTATTATTTTAGTAAAGAATTTAGTCTGGGGAGTAGGAGTGGGGAGTGGCTAGGGGGGAAGGCCTAATTTGGAATTTGGGGTTGGTAAATTGGGCTTGTTGGGATTGGAATCGATTTATGAGAGATTCAATATAACAGGAAAAACTCTTGGTTAAATATTGGAATATTGATAAAAATGGTGGG
>JANOTH010000363.1:0-8294 GCA_031416275.1 Ferruginibacter sp.
AATTAAGTTCATTAGAAGATCGACTTCATTTATATTTATTAAGAATCAATTCAAAAGTTAAAATCTCTACTTTAAACTAATTTTTATGAAAAATATTTTATTAATAATCTTTTTTTGCTGTGCAGGCTTAATTGGAAAATCACAAGACAGCACAATAATGAATAAGGCAGCTGCACTTGAAAAAGAGAAATTTTGGCAAAATTGGCTAAACGATATGTATGAAGTGGGAGTAGAGCAACACGACGACTCTTTAAAAATATCAGATGAGGTAAAAAAAATTGTGATAGATAAAGAGTATCAGAAAACATTGTATCCAGCTACTTATACAATTCCCGGGGCTGGTGCGCTGATGAAAAATATGGAAATTAAAAAGGCTATGTGGTATTTGATAAATGTTTACGGACAAAGTGAAGAAACCAATAAGGTAGTGATGAACATCATACTGCCTTTTGAACAAGGACTCGAAATGGATAAAGTGCTTGTAAGTACATTTTATACTTATGCCTTGGTTGATCCACAAATAGGTAGTGTAGTTAATGGGAAAGTACAAATCTCAAGACCTGATCTTTTGGAGCAGAAATTTAATAATCTGAAGGAAATGATTGCATATATTATTGCACAGCGGAAAACTCAAAATAAGAATGCAAACAATGCAATAGGGGCCGAGAGGAGCGAGGCATTACAACAACTTGGAAAAGGTAATGTTAAGAACCATGTAAAGATTAAATAATTGATTGCACATTTTTCAATAGAACGACAGAGCGCAAAACAGGAGCATATTTTACTGAACAGATAACGTTACATCTTAAAAACCGGTAACGTTATAATTAATATATCTCTGCTTCATTAATGGGCAAAGTTGAAAAAAGATAGATGGGTGAAGGGCTGCGGGATTGCAGCGGAAATACTTTTTGAGGAACGAAAAAAGATTGCAGCGAAAAGCCCGAAATACAGTCGAAGAAAGCTTTCATGCTTAAAGCCCCAAACCTTCCTAATATTCTATCTTTTTCAAATTAGGGAAACCTATCCAAGTGCCGGCAACAACCAATACAGACATAACACCACCAAAAACCACCGCTGGTAATGTTCCTAAAAGTCTGGAGGTTACACCACTTTCAAACTGTCCTAGTTCGTTAGATGAATTTATGAAGATCATATTGATGGAGGAGACTCTGCCACGCAATTCATCTGGCGTTTATAATTGAGAAATTGTACCTCTAATTACAACGCTTATACCATCGCAAATGCCTGCTGCAGCTAGTGCTAAAAAGCTTAACCAATAGAATTTTGAAAGGCCGAAAACAATGATGAAGATACCAAAGCCAGCTACAGCCAACAACATTTTTATACCTTGTTTTTTTCGCATAGGTACCGCAAGCAACATTAAAACACTTATTAAGGCACCAATATCCATAGCGGCATTTAAGAACCCGTAACCAATAGCGTTTGTGTGCAAAACAGTTTCTGCTATTTCAGGAATAAATGCAACTGCACCACCAAAAAGAACTGCAAATAAATCGAGAGATATCACACCTAAAAGTGTATTCTCCTGTAATTTATTTACGGGAGTGTGTAGATAAATTAAAATGTTGGGTTGAATAATTATTTGAGGAAACACATTCGAAAGCTGCTACGATTGAAGCTACCTGCGAAAATCAAAATACCTACAAAACTTATCCGACTAAACTTTATGTTTTCCATTTCTTTTACCATCTTCTAGCATGGTTGCTAAACTATCTCAAGCCATATAATAGGCTAATTCTTTAATGTCCATCACGGCAATTCGAAGCAAGCACTTATTCTAAATTTAATTAAAGGATATCTTGTGGCCTCTAAAACAGCAAGGCTAAAATCTTATATTTTAGATAGAATTTGTTACTACCTGCATCTCAAATAATTTTTAGCAGACATCTACTTTCTATTAAAGCAATTTCTAAACCTTCAGAAAAAATAGCAAATAGGCATCCTTCGCTGTAATTCTTAAAGCATTTTTTGTTAATTGAGAAATGACTTCGCTTGTAAAAAATTGAAAAAAAAATTATAAAAGCCCTTTTTTGTTAAATATTTAAAAACATATCTGTTCATCCTTCGCTTTTTTCAGAAAATTATTCAAAATGGACTAAATGCCACACATAAAAACTTGCCACTTTAAACACAACTCCTATATTTGCGCCCTCATTAAAAAACATGATATGTCAGTATCTCAAATGCCTGAAACAGTCAATGAAGTTTTGGCAACGATTGGTATAAATACAAACAAAAATATACACTATCAATTATCTCCGCAAGAGCTGTCAGATGCTACGGTAAATCTCGGTCAAGGAACACTAAATGACACAGGGGCTTTATTAATTAATACGGGTGAATTCACCGGTAGAAGTCCGAAAGATAAATTTTGTGTAAAGGACGAAATAACAGCTGAAGCCGTACATTGGAACGATTTTAATATCGCTGTTACACCAGAGGTTTTTGATAACATGCACGCAAAAATCATTACACATTTAGGGCAACAAGAATTGTGGGTGAGAGATGCTTATGTATGTGCTGATGCAAAATACAGATTAAATATTCGTGTAGTCAATGAAAACCCATGGAGTAATTTATTTGCATACAATATGTTTCTTCGTCCGCAAGAAAATGAATTGAAAAATTTTTTACCCGAGTGGACAATTTTACATGCACCTAGCTTCCTTGCTGATCCTGCAATTGATGGTACAAGGCAGCACAATTTTGCTATGACAAGTTTTACCAAGAAAACAATCTTGATTGGTGGCACGGGTTATACAGGCGAAATTAAAAAAGGAATATTCACGATCCTTAATTTTATTTTGCCACATCAAAAAAATGTTTTGAGCATGCATTGCTCCGCAAATGTGGGAGTAGAAGGAGATACAGCAGTTTTCTTTGGTCTGAGCGGTACAGGTAAAACCACGCTTAGTGCAGATCCTAATCGTAAATTAATTGGTGATGATGAGCATGGATGGACAGATGACAGCGTATTCAATTTTGAAGGTGGTTGTTATGCAAAAATGATAAACCTTAGCGCAGAAAACGAACCTGAAATTTACAATGCCATCCGCCCGGGTGCGTTAGTAGAAAATGTTGGTTTTGTACCTGGCACAAATAAAATTGATTTTGCAAATAAAGATATAACTGAGAATACTAGAATAAGCTATCCGCTTACTTTTATAAGCAATGCGCTAAATCCATCAATTGGTAAAACGCCAAAAACTATCTTTTTTTTAACTGCAGATTCTTATGGTATTTTCCCTCCCATAAGTAAACTCACGGCTGGGCAGGCTATGTACCAATTCATTAGCGGTTACACAGCAAAAGTAGCAGGTACAGAAGCCGGTGTTAAAGAGCCATCAGCAACTTTTAGTGCATGCTTTGGTGCACCATTCTTGCCGTTACATCCCGGAAAATATGCAGAAATGTTAGGTAAAAAAATGACAGCAGCAAATGTAAATGTGTTTATGATTAATACCGGCTGGAGCGGCGGGCCTTATGGTGTTGGTAGTAGGATGAAGCTTGCATATACAAGGGCAATGATTACTGCAGCACTTGAAGGAAAATTAGATAATGTAGAATATGAGGCTCATGCTGTTTTTGGAATGATGATGCCTAAAGAATGTCCGAATGTACCCAGCGAAATTCTGAATCCTCGCAATACATGGGCTGATAAAAACAATTACGACGAAAAAGCTGTAACGCTTGCGAAACAATTCGTAAAAAACTTTGAAAAATATGCAAGCGGTGTGAGTGAAGAAATACTTGCTTCAGCGCCAAAAATTGATTAATTATTTTTTGTGAAAAAATACAACCTCAGCATTTATTGTTGAGGTTTTTTTGTGGGGTCCACATGAGAATATTTATCAGCATTTGTTCGGGCTATGCGTTACAATCTTTTTATTCTGCCACAGGCGGATTATAAAAATGATTTTAACTACTATCCCGCCGCTCTTCATCAGTAATTCATTCTTCAGCTTTTATCTGCGTTTCTTTTGGGGTCTATCATTTACCTCTGCTTATTACTTCATATTTTAGTGACTCAAAAAAATTTATATTGCACTACAAAAAATAGTATCAATGAAATACCTTCCACTCAATCCAGATATTTTTATACAAAACAGAAAACGTTTTGTGAGCAAGCTGCCTAAAAGTTCAATTGCAATATTTAATAGTAATGATGAGTTGCCTGTTAATGGCGATGCGCTGCACAAGTTTAAGCAAAACTCTGATCTGTATTGGCTTACAGGTATTGAGCAGGAAGATACTATGATGATTTTTTTTCCTGATAATCCTGACGTTAAATATCGTGAGGTTTTGGTTGTTGTAAGACCAAATGAAATGAAAGAAAAATGGGATGGGCACAGGTTAAGAATAAACGAGGCTCAAAATATTTCAGGAATACAAACGGTAGTTTACCTAGATTCATTGGATGCGATGTTGCAACCATGGATACACCTGGCAGAAAATATTTACCTAAACACAAATGAAAACGATCGCAAAGGAAGCAATATAGCGGTGAGAGATTATCGTTATGCAAAACAGATGCAAGAACGCTATCCACTTCACAATTACAGGCGCAGCGCACCCATATTAAAAGAATTGCGGGCTATAAAATCTGCAGAAGAAGTAGAAGTTATTCAGAAAGCAATTGATATTACAGATATCACTTTTAGAAAACTTTTGCAATTTATACAGCCTGGTGTAACGGAATACGAAATACATGCAGAAATCATTCATTCATTTTTAATGCAACGTGCTACCGGCGAAGCTTACGGAAGTATTATAGCAAGTGGCGACAATGCACGGGTGTTGCATTATGTAGAAAATTGCAGGGAGTGCAAAGATGGCGACTTAATACTGATGGATTTTGGTGCAGAATATGGAAATTATGCTGCAGATCTTACACGTACTGTTCCTGTAAACGGCAAATTTACCCGCCGTCAAAAAACTGTTTATAATGCATGTCTTCACCTTCATAAATATGCGGCAAGTATTTTAAGACCCGGTATAAGTATAGTTGACTATACAGAAAAAATTGGTGACGAAGCAACAGTTATATTTCAAAAAATCGGTTTGTTGAAAAAGAGCGATATCAAAAATGAAAACCCCAACGACCGTGCGTATAGAAAATATTTATACCATGGCATATCGCACCATCTTGGCATAGATGTTCACGACCTCGGCACTAGAACAGAACCTATTAAAGCAGGAATGGTCTTCACCATAGAGCCTGGAATTTATATTGAGGAAGAACAAATGGGTATCCGCATTGAAAATAATTTTTGGATAACAAAGAATGGCAATAAGGACTTGATGAAAAATATTCCATTTGAGGTGGAGGAAATAGAAGCATTGATGAAAGTTGCTAATAGACGATAGACCACTGACGATGGACCATGGATCAATTATCAAACCACGGATAACATACAGCGGGCGATAAATTACGGATATTGGACAATGAAAGAAAGTCGAACAAATTTTATGCATTATGGCTTTTAAATTTGAGAAATTAGAAGTTTGGCAATTAGCCCTAGAGATGGCAAATAGTATTCATCTACTAACAAGGAGATTTCCAAAAGAAGAAATGTTTTCTTTAACCTCTCAAATAAAAAGGGCCGCTGATTCTGTTGCACTTAATATAGCTGAAGGTTCTACCGGGCAATCGGATGCTGAACATCAAATTTTTTTGGGCTATGCTCAACGCTCAGCATTAGAAGTAGTTTGCGCATTACATTTATCTTTTAAAAGAAATTATATTACAAATGATAATTTTGATATATTTCATAATGAACTTACTGTTTTAGTGAAAAGACTTCAATCATTTAAAAATTCGTTTAACAAATAAAAACTGCGAAAGCGTTAACTGTTTGATCTATCATGGTCAATCGTCCATCGTCTATAGTCCCACAAAATGAAACAGATCCCTAACATTTTCACTCTCTTAAATTTAATCTGCGGCTGTATAGCCATCACCTACATTTTGCAAAATGGAATCACTATCCAGTATGATGGTGAAGGCGCACAGTTCATAGACCTATCTGAAAAGATGTGGATGGCTTCTTTATTTATTGGCATTGCAGCTGTTGTAGATTTTTTAGATGGGTTTGTAGCCCGGCTCTTTAATGCATCGTCAGAAATCGGCAAGCAATTAGATTCTTTAGCGGACGTGGTAAGTTTTGGCGTAGCACCATCCATGATCGTTTACCAGTTTTTACGCATGAGTTATGCAGCCGGAGAAGATGGTATTGATACATCCTTTTTTTTACTTGTGCCTGCATTTATCATTGCAGCTGCAGGAGCTTATCGCTTGGCAAGATTTAATTTAGATAACAGCCAGCAGTATGGTTTTAAAGGAGTTCCAATTCCTGCAGCAGGTTTATTACTCGCAAGTTTGCCACTTATTTATTGGAACACACAAAATATTGCAATAACAAATATATTGTTGAATAAATGGTTTTTGTATGCACTTATATTTATTGTGAGCTGGCTTATGGTAAGCAAACTTCCATTGATGGCTTTAAAGTTTAAAAATCTATCAGTAAAAGATAATCTACCAAAGTTTTTAATAATTATTTTTTCAATACTTGCCGCCATATTTCTTCATTGGCTTGCAGTGCCGGTTATTTTTATAGGCTACATTATTTTATCTTTGGCGTTCAAAAATAAAACCTCATGATATTTACTGCACAAATAAAAGTAATGCCACTTAAAAATTTGCTCGATCCACAAGGGAAAGCAGTAATGGGTGGGCTTACAAACCTTGGTATAAAAGGTATTAACGATGTAAGAATTGGTAAGCAAATAGATCTTACAATAGAAGCTGAAAACGAAACCGAAGCAAGAGAAAAAGCCGATGATGCTGCAAAAAAATTATTGGCAAATGCAGTAATGGAAATGTATGAGATAACAGTTAGCAGTTAGGAGTTGGCAGTTGGCAGTTGGCAGTTGGCAATAAGATAATCGCAATCTTAAAGATAATAAACCTACTTATATTCACTATCGAGTTGAAGACATTATTAATTATTCATTAAACCATTATTCATTAATGTTATTCCTCGTCCCCACACCAATTGGCAACCTTGCAGATATGACTTTTCGTGCGGTAGAGGTTTTAAAAAATGCGGATCTTATTTTGGCGGAAGATACCCGAACTTCCTCTGTGCTGCTCAATCATTACAACATAAACAAACCACTTTCTCCGTATCACCAACACAACGAACATAAAATTGTGGGGCATTTGGCAGACCAGATGCTCGCCGGTAAAACCATTGCATTAATTACCGATGCAGGTACACCGGGCATAAGCGATCCGGCTCACATGCTCGTAAAGGAATGTATAAGAAATAATATTGAAGTGCAGTCTTTGCCGGGCGCTACAGCATTTGTGCCTGCACTTGTAAACAGCGGCTTGCCCACTGATAGCTTTTGTTTTGAAGGTTTTTTACCACTTAAAAAAGGCAGGCAAACTTTTTTAAAACGCATGGCAGAGGAAAAGCGAACCATGTTGTTTTATGAAAGCCCCATGCGCTTGTTGCGCACCTTGAGAGATTTAGGTGAATACCTCGGCATAGATCGCCAATGCTGCGTTTGCCGAGAACTTACTAAAAAATTTGAAGAAAATAAAAGAGGTACTTTGCAGGAAGTGTTTGACTATTTTAATGCAAAAACGGTCAAGGGTGAAATTGTCATTGTGGTAGGAGGGAGGGAATAAATTCAAAAATATTTGGGCGTTCAGCATTGAAACTTTAATCAACATTTGTTCGGGCTGCTACGGGCTAAGGTATTTTTTTGCTCAAGCTTCTCCCGCCAAAGTCGGGAGGATTGCACAAAAAATACTTCCCCTTCGTATCCCGCCGCTCGTCAGCTTTTTGTTTTTTAATTTGGCTTTTTGGATGGGGTAATCAGAAATAAAATTTACATAACATCAATAATAAACCGCTACGTCCTCCAACTCTTTTCTCTTTAAATCAGGCACCCAGCATTCATCAGCCGCATAGCCAACTGGGATTAGTAGAAATGGCTTTTCATTTTCCGGTCTGTTTAAAACACTGCATAAAAAATTCATTGGGCTTGGCGTGTGTGTTAATGCAATCAATCCTGCATTGTGAATAGCGGCAAGTAAAAATCCACAAGCTATTCCCACACTTTCAGTAACATAATAATTTTGATGTTTGTGGTTGTTAGGTTCAAACTCGTAACTGCGTTTAAAAACAATTATTAAGTAAGGTGCAATTTCTAAAAATGGCTTTTCCCAATCGGTTCCAATTGGCTCAAGATCTTTT
>JANOTH010000364.1:0-7435 GCA_031416275.1 Ferruginibacter sp.
GCGGCAGGTAAGTGATTACAGCATTAAGAAAGCGCTTGCTGCAATACCTGATGATGACTACGAAAAAGCGTTGCATAAATTAGCCTCAGAAAAAATTACCGCATTACAAACTGAGCAAAATATTTTTACAAGAAAAAGTAAACTGCAAAATTATTTAGTAAGTAAGGGCTATGAATTTAATTTGATAGCTGAGATATTGAAGAAAATGTGATTTTCAACTAATATTTTAGGCGAATCGTTGTTCGGTTAAACTTTTATGACCTTCATTGTTACTAAATATTACACACAGAGAATTGTACACTTTCCCAAATTTAATTTGTATTCTAGCATTCATTTTAAGGCTAATAGATGTTGATGCACAATTATCTTTGCAATAAGATTTAAAATTTTATTACAGTAAACATTTACAAATAATTTTATGGCAGACGATTTAATTATTATAACAGGAACGAAAGAGGAACAGTACGAAACACTGTTGCCGCAAATACATGCGTTGTTAGAAGGAGAGACAGACGTAATAGCTAACCTTGCCAACATAGCCGCTGCATTAAAAGAGCAATTTGGTTGGTTATGGGTTGGGTTTTATATTGTAAAAAACGATGAATTGGTGCTAGGCCCTTTTCAAGGCCCTGTTGCTTGTACTAGAATAAAAAAAGGCAGAGGCGTTTGTGGAACTGCTTGGGCAAATGCTGCAACTTTAATTGTTGCAGATGTTGAAAAGTTCCCCGGACATATCGCATGCAGTAGTTTATCTAGGTCAGAAATTGTAGTGCCTATAATAATAAATAATGAGGTGATAGCTATACTAGATGCTGACAGCGCAGAATTAAACCATTATGATGAAATGGATAAAAAATATTTAGAAAACTTGATGGCAACTGTTGTGCTATAAATAATAATGCCGGAGATAGAAATCTCCGGCCTTGCTTACCTCTGAAACCACAAAAAAGCGTTTATATATAAATAATTTTTAAATAGTTGTGTTAACCTAAATTTTAGGTAATGGCTTAATAAAAAAATGGATGGGGCGATTTTTTAAAGGATGGAAGTGGGATTACCTTTTACAAGGAATGTTGCAAATTAAAACTTTTTTTCTTAAAACACGGCATATTTATCAAAAAATATTTTGGCTTGTGCGGTGTAGCATTACGTTGACCTGTTGATTTCCATTGCAGCCAACTTATATACCTTTTTGTGCTTTCTGTTATACCACCATTTTGGGGACGTTTTTTTCATAAATGTATCTATACCACGCATACCAAAAAGTTTCCATAACCCGCCTAGTTTTCCGCCTAAGTCGCTTTGCATCGCTCTTAAACTCATGGCAAATCCTGATTCTATATACTCCATGTGGTGAAAAAAACCAGCCGGCATATACAACGTGTCGCCATGTTCTAAAATAACTTCGTACCCATTTGCCTTTTTTACTGCGGGAAAGTTTTCATAATCAAATGATTCACTGTAACCTGCATAATTAGCAAGGCTAAGCACTTCCCATGGCTTTCGGTAAAGTTTATATTGCTCCTCGTGCGGAAAAAGTAATACCCTCTTTTTTCCTGCAAATTGGGTATGCAATATGTGGCTCATATCAATATCAAAATGCATATGCGTTATGGATCCTTCACCACCAACAAAAAGCATCGGATATTTTTTTATAAAGCCTTTCATAAGTTCATCGGGCCATGTAAAATCCTTCACTATTTGCGGCGCATGCTGAAAAATATTAAAAAGAAATATTCGTAAATCCAGCGGCCCCGCTTTCACTTTCTTTAGATAATCACCAAATTTCATGTAGGCGTCAGCCGTATTGATGGGTGTGTAAGAATCACTTTTAATATTGTTGTAAACACCTACCTCACTTTCGCCAACTGTTTCTATAAAATAATCCCAATTCCATTTACTGTAAGCAGGCCAATTTTTTGCAAGGTCTTTTATAATTAACGGCTTGCCTGTGTTGTAATATAATTTTTTAAAATCGTCAGCGGAAATGGAATTTACAACATCAACTTGTTTAAGCTGCATAATTTTATACTTTGGTAATTTTGCAAAAATAATAATAATAAAACAACAGTGTTGCAACAGTATTTGTTAGGGGAAATAAAAAAGAGCAAAAAACCATTAAAGTAATTTGCTCTTGTAATTCATTTTTTCAAAAATCATGGGCGGCTTTGTCCGTCGTGCTTTTGGCGATAAATCCTCTTGCTAACTTTCTTTTTATCTTGCCTGTAATCTTTTCTTTCTTCTGCTGTTACAACGCCATCTGCTTTGTAAGCTTTTCTGTCATTTTTTAATTTTGCGGTTTGGGCTGCTAATCTTGCAGTTTCTGGTTTTGTGAGTTCCCCACTTTTTACGCCTTGTTTAATTCTTTGTCTGTCGCTTTTAACTGTACTAACTCGGTTTGAAGTTTGTGCATTTGACGTATAAAACGCTGTACTGAAAACGGCGATTGCAATTAGTGTTTTAAAATTCATGATAATTGATTTTATATTTTAACAGATAAATTTTACAATTATACAGACGCACACATCTATTAAAAGTTTAAAAACAGGTAAAAATATTTTGAATTTTGCTTTAAGGTAAAATATTAAAACTCTTTCTATGGTATTTACATAAACCATTTTCAGCAATTGCTTTTCTATGCGAAAGTGTGCCATAGCCCTTGTTTTTATCCCATCCATAATAATTATACTCTGCATGAATGGTGGCCATATAATCGTCTCTATAAGTTTTTGCAAGTACGCTAGCTGCAGCAATAGCTGCGTAAATGCTGTCTCCTTTTACTATGCAATTGTGCTTAATGTTTTTATAGGGTAAAAAGCGGTTCCCATCTATAAGGAGGTGTCTCGGTTCTTTTTTTAATTTGTCAATAGCCAAGTGCATGGCGTTAAAAGAAGCTTGTAAAATATTAATGTTGTCTATTTCATTGTTACAAACCTGGCCCACAGCAAAAGCTACACTTTCTTTTTCGATGATGGGGCGAAGTTGCTCTCGTTGTTTTGCTGATAGGAGTTTGCTGTCATTTAATAAAGGATGAAAAAAATCTTTTGGTAAAATTACTGCTGCAGCAAATACGGGCCCTGCGTAACAGCCACGACCGGCCTCATCTAAACCGGCTTCAGTTTTTGTTTTGTATAAAAATGATCGAAGCATATTGTTGCAAATATCCTTTAATCATTCCAACATTAGCAAACGGCTTTACGTAATTTTACACCAATATTGAACGTTATGACAGCTGCAAAAAAATGGGTATTTGCTACTTTTATATTAACCTTTCTTGTAATTATTGCGGGCGGTATTGTGCGCACAACACAAAGTGGAATGGGTTGTCCCGATTGGCCAAAATGTTTTGGATTATGGATTCCTCCAACTAACGCTTCTGAGCTTCCTCCTGATTTTGAAAAATTTTTAAAGGCACAAGATATTGACCATACATTTAATGTTTACCATACATGGATTGAATATGTAAATCGTTTGCTTGGCGCTTTGCTAGGTGTATTTGCAGTAATACAGTTTGCACTCTTATTTTTTAAAAGAGATAAAAACCGTTCTGCATTTAATCTATCTATTGCTTTTTTGATTGGTGTAATTTTAACCGGTTTGTTTGGGGCAATTGTAGTGAAGTTAAACCTCGCCCATGTAAGTATTTCTATACACTTGTTTTTTGCGATTGTGCTTGCACAAATACAACTGGCTTTGCTTATGAGCATGCGTGGAAAATTATTCAGAAAAACAACAGGTACAAAAATGCGGAGAGCAATGTTGTTTTTATTGTTGATAATTTTTGCTCAAAGTGTATTGGGAACTATGGTTCGTATGTATATAGATGATGTTTCTTCCGCTTTGCATTTCGAACAAAGAGAAGCCTGGCTGGCAGAAATACCGTTAGCCTTCATTATACACCGATCATTTTCGTGGTTGGTTTTAGCTGCGGTTTTTTATGCAAACTGGTATTGCAGAAAGGTACCCGTACTTACTAAGCCATTGCGAAAACTTACAGGTATAATTTTATTAAGTGTTGTTACAGGTATTGTTTTGTACTATTTAGATATGCCTGCATTTGCACAGCCTTTACATTTATTTTTAGCATCAATGGCTATTACGCAAACAATGTTTATAATACTCTACACAAAAAATACAACAGATTTAATGAAACCGCAGGTTTTATAAAATCAAAATTTACTACATTGTAGAGCAAGAACAATGCTTAATAATGAGAAAAGTACTCAAAGATATTTTTTATTCGTTACCGCTACAATTGTTCATTTTACATTTTAGAAAATATCAGGTTTTACTAATTTTTTGGTACGCATTGTTTAGTACAGTAGCCAGCATTTTCATGAAGAATTTTGGTGCAGACGCTTTATTCTTCTCCCCCGAATACCTTGGTTCAGTTAATTTTTTTGGTACGCTCATTACGGGGATTTCTTTGGGTATTTTAATAATGAGCTGGAATATTACCACCTTTATTTTGCATAGCAAGCGCCTTAAATTTTTGGCTACTACTGCACACCCCTTTTTAAACTATTGCATTAATAACGCTGTAATCCCGTTGCTGTTTATCTTTTTTTACTTTATAAAAATGTATCAATTTAATGAGTACAAAGAATTAATGGCAGTAAGCGAAATTCTTTTTCAACTATCTGGTATTTTAAGCGGTATTTTATTACTTGTATTATTTTCGTTTGCCTATTTTTTTGGTGCAGGTAAAACGATTGAAAGAACAATGGTACCCATCATTAAAAACAGTGATCTTTTTAATAAAAATTTTGATAAAAGAGAAAATAGGTTCGATGAGTATTCTTTAAAATCTATGTGGTACCTAAGCACCTCGTTTAGTATTACCAAATGTAGAAACGTATCTCACTATAGGCAGGAGTTTTTAGATACTGTTTTTAAGCGTCATCATTTGGCTGCTATTTTAAGTATCGTAATAGCTTTTGTACTTATTGTAACCACAGGCTTTTTGCAAGATTATCTGTTGTTTGAAATACCTGCTGCTGCAAGTATTTTAATTGTGTTTTCGTTGTTAATTGCAGTAATAGGGGCACTTACTTATTTTTTAGAAAGCTGGAGTTTACTGGCAGTAATTATCATCATTTTTGGATTAAATATTTTATACGAAAAAGAAATTATTGATCCCCGCAACAAGGCCTACGGGTTAAAATATAGTAATAGAAAAGAAAGACCGATATACGATAATAAGGCTTTACAGGCATTATGCACACCTAAAAAAATAATTGAAGACAGATTAAAAATGTTGGCTGTTTTAAACAAATGGAAAGCAAAACAACAGGTGGAAAAACCAATAATGGTTTTTATAAATGTAAGTGGTGGTGGACTCAGAAGTGCTGCATTTACTATGAATGCACTTCAACAAACTGACAGTATTTGTGGCGGTAGCCTTATGAAAAAAACTTTTTTAATTAGTGGCGCTAGCGGCGGTATGCTTGCTGCTGCTTATTACAGAGAACTTTATGCTCAAAAAATAAAGGATACATCAAAAGATATTTACAGTAAAAGATATACTGATGATATTGCCAAGGATCTTTTAAATCCGGTATTTACATCATTAATGGCAAGAGATATTTTTGCACCTGTTCAAAAATTTTCTGTTGACGGGAATTATTATGTAAAAGACCGTGGTTATGCTTTTGAAAAAAAGCTTGCAGAGAATACAAATCAGGTTTTAAACAGACAGCTAAAAGATATTCAAGCAGAAGAATCATCTGGTGCGGTTCCGCTACTATTTTTTAATGCTATAATAAAAGCTGATGCCCGGAAAATGATGATCAGCACCTTGCCTATTAGTTTTATGATGAAGCCAGTTGATCTGCAAAATAACAACCTTGCAGGCGCAGATGCTGTAGATTTTGCTGCACTTTTTAAAGACTGCCAACCATTAAGTTTAAGAATGCTAACGGCTCTTAGAATGAATGCCACATTCCCCTATGTATTGCCAAATGTGTGGTTGCCGAGTAACCCTGTAATTGATGTGATGGATGCAGGTTTACGAGATAATTATGGGCAGGAAACAAGTTTGCGTTTCATAGATAATTTTAAGGATTGGATTAGGGAAAACACAGGTGGTGTATTGTTACTTCAAATAAGAGACAGATCGAATGGAAACTGGCAGCAGCCTTTTGAAACAGAATCTGCAACAGATATGATGGTGACTCCTGCAACTATGCTGCAGCACAACTGGTTTAAAATGCAGGAGTATTATCAGACCGATCAATTTACCTATTTTAAAAATGCTGCTGGGTTTGCCATGTATAAATCTGTAATAATGTATTTACCTGTAAAAGAAGAACAAACAGCGGCCTTAAATTTCCATTTATCTGGTAGAGAAAAAAGAGATGTAGTCGCATCTTATAATAATGCAAGTAATCAAAACGAAGTTTTAAAAATTGCAAAGCTGCTAAAGTGAAACAGACTTAGGTTGTAGCAGTAAAAAAGCACGCTCAATAATTTCAGCATTAAATGATGCAACTGTTTCCGTTGGTTCTCCATCAATGTGAAACGGGGCATTATCGAAATTTATTATGTTTATTTTTTTTGTTTGAAAATAATGTATGGTTTTATCTGTGTTGCGTACTGAAGAAATTTTACCACATTTAATTTGCTTTAACAGTTTAAAAACCAGCCCGAATTTTCCTGCTTTTTGTACAACTACGATATCCAGCAAGCCATCACTTAAACTTGCCTTTGGTGCAATAACAATGCTATTACCAAACTGATTGCTGTTTGCTATACTTAAGAAAAAAGCATTTGTATGGAATGTAATTTCGTTAGCTGTAACTTTAAAACGAAAAGGCTTTGCTTTAAAAAAATTCTTTAAAGTTTCCTTCATATATGTTGACGGGCCACGTTTTTCCTGTCTTGCAAAATCATGCGAAACTTGTGCATCAAAACCCAGCCCACTTAAATGACAACTGTAATGTTCATTAACCATAAATGCATCAACATAGCTTGCATTACCCGCCAATATTACATCCATTGCCTTCTTATAATCTTTTGGAATACCCGCAGTAAAGGCCATACCGTTACCGGAGCCAAGTGGAATAATACCAACCTTAATATTTGTATTTATTAAGTAAGCTGTAATTTGGTTTACCGTGCCATCTCCTCCACATATAATAATATCAGTAACATGCTCCTTTTTAATTTTATCTTTTAAAAATGAATATTTTCCGGCCTCATTTGTTGGTAATAAGGTATGGCTGTATTTTAGATCTGTAAGTTTTTGCAGAATATAATCACTAATTTCTTTTTTGTTTTTTATACCCGAAATTGGATTAATAAAAATTAAAAAATTTCGAATTGTCAAAACAGTTCGTTTAGATGATTATTTGTTTAAGGTTTATTTAATTACCATTTCAATAAGGCAGAGCCCCACGTGAAGCCGCTTCCAAATGCTGCGAGGCAAACCAAATCA
>JANOTH010000365.1:0-8240 GCA_031416275.1 Ferruginibacter sp.
CTTGGTGATTGTAGAAGAGCAATGGCCGTTTGCATCTGTAAGTTCTGAAATTGCTTACCGCATACAAAAAGAAGGTTTTGATTATTTGGATGCGCCTATTCGCAGAATAACTTCAATAGATGCGCCAATGCACTATGCACCCAATTTAGTAGCATTGTATTTACCAAATATTGAACGAACAGTAAAACTTGTAAAAGAAGTGATGTACATGAAGAAATAATTTAAAAAGCCCGAAAGAAATTTCGGGTTTTTTGTTGGAATTATTTATGCAAATGCTTCTGGGTATTGCGTTTTGGCTTTTTGTAAAATGCCGGTAGAAATATTTTTTCCGGAAACATAAAAAATAATTCCTATAAATAAATACACACAGAAAAGTATTTTAAAACCAATTGTCGCATGGTTGATTTCATCAAACAAAATTTCAACATACCTCATTAACATAAATTGTAAATACATCATACTCCCAAAACTAAATGCAGGTAAGTTTTGAAGCATTAATAGATTTTTCTTTTTACCAACTTTTGTTTTACGTTTTTTTAAAGGGTTCCAATAAAATTTTATTAGGCTGAATCTGCCATTAAGAGCTATGTCTATACAATATAAAACTAGGGTTATAATGGCAAGGATTTTTAAATTTATTTGAAGTGCGATTGTAAGAATAAGGCCGAGGATAGCAAAGCTTCTCACAACATTTGGCCATGTAAATTGATTGCCAATTTCTTTCCACAACAATTTGTTATTTGCTTTGCGAAGCGACTTTTCTTTTTCTCTAACAATTTGAGCAAAGCCAAAAATACCAAACCCGGCATATACATTTGCCAATGCCCTTTCAAAAGAAAGCGTTGAATTGGCCTCCATTTCTGCTTCAATTTTATTTGCAAGATGGTCTACCAATTCTACTTGTAAATCGTACCAACGTACAAACTTCTTTTCGGTGAATAAAAATAGTTGCTGTATTTGCTCGTTTGAAAGTGTCATTTTACAAAGTCGGTTTTAAGTTTAAAATCTGTTGCATTTGTTCTATAAAAGCTGCTACTTCTTTAAGCTTATTGCTCGTTTCTTTTTTGCCTTGTTTAGTGAGCGAATAATATTTACGGTTTCTATTCCCAATATTCTCCATCCTCACTTCCAATAATCCATCTGCCTCCAATTTATGTAATGAAGGGTACAATGCGCCCTCGGTCAAAACCATTTTGCCATCGCTTAATTCCGATACCTTTTTCGTGATCTCGTACCCATACATTTTTTCATGCTCACTTAGTAGTTTAAGTAAGATTGTTGTAAGTGAACCCTTAAATAACTGGTTTGATTGTTTCACGGCATAAATATACATAAGAATCTTATGTATAGAAAAGAATGAGGGATTTTTTTGTGTGATAAGAATGTAACGCCTAACTGTTGAAAAATGTTACTAAAGCCGAAGGGCTGGCGGATAGCAGCGGAAAGCCCACAGTGCAGCGCAGCGAAACGAGGACTTGCAGCGAATAGCCGCAACAACTGTTGATACATAACAAAATGCCAACAGCTCCTGATAAAAATAATTCTTAATTGGTAAATAGGCCTTTAATGAATACCAATTTTAAAAATTTTAATGAAGTAAATTTGTATTTCAACTTACATAAATGGCATATAGCTCGCTTGAAGAATGTTTACTTGATCTTGAAAAAAACGGACAATTGCTTCGCATAAAAGAAGAAGTAGATCCGTATTTAGAAATGGCATCGATACATTTAAGGGTGTATGCAGCGGGTGGTCCGGCAATTTTATTTGAAAAAGTGAAGGGCTCAAAATTTAGAGCGGCATCCAATATTTTTGGCACGTTGCAAAGGAGTGAGTTTATATTTAGAAACACTTTGGGGCATGTTAGAAATTTAATAGACTTAAAAAACAATCCTGTTGAAGCTATAAAAAAGCCCTTTAAAAATATTGCAACATTGGCTGCCGGTTTTAAAGCACTGCCCTTAAAAAATCCTATTACAAAACCTGTTTTATACGAAGAAATAAAAGTGAGTGATATACCGCAGATTGTGCATTGGCCAATGGATGGCGGTGCGTATGTAACGCTGCCGCAAGTGTACACAGAAGATATAGATAAGCCTGGCATCATGAATGGCAACATGGGAATGTACCGTATACAACTTTCAGGAAATGATTATATAAAAGATGAAGAAATTGGTTTGCATTACCAATTGCACAGAGGTATTGGTGTGCACCAAACAAAAGCAAATGCAAAAGGCGAGGCGTTAAAAGTAAGTGTGTTTGCTGGCGGTCCACCATCGCATTCGGTTGCTGCAGTAATGCCTTTGCCTGAAGGTTTAGGTGAAGCTACGTTTGCAGGGGCTTTGGGTGGAAGACGTTTTCGCTACACTTACAAAGATGGTTTTTGTGTGAGTACCGATGCTGATTTCGTAATTACCGGCACAGTACAACCGCAACAAAATAAACCCGAAGGTCCGTTTGGTGACCACCTCGGTTATTACAGTTTGCAACATGATTTTCCTTTAATGAAAGTGCATAAAGTATTTGCACGCAAAGATGCCATTTGGCCTTTTACAGTTGTGGGCAGACCTCCACAAGAAGATACTAGTTTTGGGCAATTGATACATTCTATTACAGGCAGTGCTTTGCAGAATGAAATCCCCGGATTAATAGAGGTAAATGCCGTTGATGCTGCGGGTGTGCATCCGCTTTTATTGGCGATTGGCAGTGAACGTTACACGCCTTACACACCGGCAATACAGCCTGCTGAGATACTCACTATTGCCAATCATATTTTAGGAACCGGGCAGTTAAGTCTTGCAAAGTTTTTATTTATTACTGCAGATGCAACAAAAACAATTGACACGCATGACATAGAAAAGTATTTCACTTTTTTATTGGAAAGAATAAACTTAAAAAGAGACATTCATTTTTATACAAACACTACCATAGATACGCTTGATTATTCAGGAACATCAATTAACAGTGGAAGTAAAGTGGTATTTGCAGCCAATGGTGTTGTAAAAAGAACCTTGGGCAAATCGTTACCAAATTGCATTGTTGATTTAGGCGGAAAGTTGATTATGCCCGGCGTTGTGGCTATACAAACGAACGCATTTACAACTTATGATGAAGCTCATAAAGAACTGGGAATAATTAATGAAAAATTGAAAAATTTTGAAGCTGAACTAGAACAGTTTCCTGTTATTGTTTTATGTGATGATGCCGCTTTTACTGCAGAAAAACTAAACAACTATTTATGGATTACATTTACACGTTGTAACCCATCGCATGATATTTATGGTGTGAATAGTTTTACAGAAAACAAGCATTGGGGCTGTAGCTCTGTTATTTTTGATGCAAGAATGAAACCACATAATGCGCCGGTTTTGGTGTTGGATGAAAAGGTTGAGAGGAGAGTGGATGAGGTTTTGGGGCGGGCAGGATTTGGAAAATAGCTATTTCTTTTTTACCACAATGGACACGAAGGTTTCACGAAGGACACAAGAATAAACCGAGAACAAACTTTATGTTCTTTGTGCAATATGACTTAGTGCTCTTTTTTGTAAAAAATCAAAACACACAACTTTTAAAAAAATGAAATTATTAATTTATTTATTTTCTACTCTGTTTATAGTGCAAAGCTGCAAAGCGCAAAAAATAGCAACACTTGCTGCAAGCAAAGACAACAACACATTGCTGTGGGAAATATCCGGTAACGGCTTGAAGCATCCGAGTTACATGTTTGGCACATTTCATATTTTATGTAAAGATGATATACAGTTTAGTGAAAACTTACAAACTGCTTTAAAAACATCTAAAGAAGTTTATTTTGAAATGGATTTAGATGATCCTAAAAACACATTAGGAGGCATGTTTTTTATGAACATGAAAGACAAAACCTTAAATGATCTTTTTACCACCGAGGAATTGCAAAAGCTCACCAAGTATTATAAAGATTCGCTTAAAATGAACCTGAGTTATTTTAATAAGATGAAACCAATGATGCTTTCTGCAATGCTATTTCCTCGCATGATGCCTTGTAAAACACCGAGTGGTGTCGAGATGGAATTAATGGCTATTGCTAAAAAAGAGAAGAAAGAAATTTTAGGTTTTGAAACCATAGAATTTCAATCGTCTATATTTGATAGTATTCCCTACAGTGTGCAGGCAAAAGATTTATTAAAAAGTATTGACAGTATGGACAAATACAAAGTTTACTTTAATAAAATGGTGAACACTTATAAAAACCAACAGACTGACAGTTTGGTTGCCTTTGTAAATGACAAAACATTTTCTGAAGGTGAAAATAATGATGCCTTGTTAAAAAATAGAAATGTGAACTGGGTAAATCAACTCAAAAGCATTTTGCCAAACAGCAATATTTTTATGGCTGTAGGTGCTGCGCATTTATTTGGCAAAGATGGAATGATTGACCTACTGAGAAGGGAAGGGTTCACTGTAAAAGCATTAGAAAACAAACTGAAATAATTGTTTGCTATATTAGCAACCTTAAACAGATACGAAACAATGAAAGTATTCTTAAAAAGATTTTTGACATTCCTCTTGGTAGCTTTTTTAGTAATTCAGTTTTTTAGACCAGAGAAAAATGTTTCAAAAGCGGTAGCAGTAAATGATATATCGCTTAAATATAATATTCCTGCAGAGGTACAAACGGTTTTAAAAGCGAGTTGTTACGATTGTCACAGCAACAATACCAAATACCCATGGTACAATAACATACAGCCTATTGCATGGTACTTGGAAGATCATGTTAAGGAAGCAAAAAAAGAATTGAATTTTAATGAGTTTGCAACATACAAAATTGCAAGACAATACAGGAAGTTAGAAGAGATAATAAACGAAGTTGAAATGGATGAAATGCCTATCGAATCTTACACTTTAATACATGGTGGTACTGAATTGAACACAGCTCAAAAAACCATGATCATAAATTGGGCAACCGTTTTGAGAAATACAATAAAAGCAAACTATCCCGAGGATAGCTTGGTTAGAAAACCTAAGGCGCCAACTACTGCTTTAAAAAGCTAATTCAAATAATTATTAAGGTCTATTAAAATAATGGATAAAATTCCTGAAAATAATATCAAAATTATTGAATGCCCTCGTGATGCCATGCAGGGATGGCCGCATTTTATACCGACAGATAAAAAAATTGACTACTTAAATAACTTATTAAAAGTAGGGTTTGATACATTGGACTTTGGAAGTTTTGTTTCGCCAATGGCCATTCCTCAGATGGCAGATACAAAAGATGTGATCAATAACCTGGAAATGCTTGGCACAACAACAAAATTACTTGCCATTATTGCAAATGAACGTGGCGCCAATGATGCCGTAAAATTTGAAAAAATCAATTACCTGGGATTTCCGTTTTCCATTTCTGAAACATTTCAGCAACGAAATACAAACTCCTCAGTTGATGAATCGTTAAGCAGAGTAGAAGCAATTCAAAACCTTTGTGTACAGCATAATAAAGAATTGGTGGTGTATATTTCTATGGGGTTTGGGAATCCATATCGTGATGAATATAATGAAGCAATTGTGATAAAACGCACAAAACAAATTGAAGAACTAGGTGTAAAAATCATCTCGATTGCCGATACTGTCGGTTTAGCAACAGCTAAAGAAGTAAGTGTTTTGATGGAAAAATTAATTCCTATTTTTAAAAATATTGAGTTGGGTGTCCACTTACATTCAGCTCCTGAAAATAGAGTTGAAAAGTTGGAAGCTGCGTTGAATGCAGGTTGTAGAAGATTTGATTCTGCTATAAAAGGAATTGGCGGGTGCCCAATGGCAGGAGACGATCTTGTGGGTAATATGGATACAGAAATAATGCTGCGCTATTTTAGCGAGCGAGGAGAACAAATGCATTTTGATGAAGCAGCCCTGCAAAAATGCAGTAGGATGGCTAACGAAATTTTTGTTTAGCCTGATCTGTGCGCTAGTTTTACTTTTCAAAAGATTAATTTATGCAATTCCGTTCAGAGTTTACCCCCAAACCATTTCCTGTAAAAATTAGATTATCCGATTCCTTATTGTTGGTAGGTTCTTGTTTTACTGAGCAGATTGGTAAAAAACTAGCAGCACACAAGTTTAAAACCATTGAAAATCCAAATGGTATTTTGTTTAACCCAATAAGTATTGCGAAGGCAATAAAAAGTTATACAAATGAAATAGCTTTTAGTCAAGATGATTTGTTTTTTTACAATGAATTGTGGGCAAGCAGGGAGCACCATACTAGGTTTTCACATCCTGAAAAATTGCAGGCTTTAGAAAATATACATAACGAACAAAAAGCAGCGGCGGGTTTTATTAAGACGGCTGACTGGATTTTAATTACACTTGGTTCTGCATTTGTTTATGAGTGGAAAGATATTGATCACAATAACGCTTACGAAAATGTTGCAGCAAATTGCCATAAAATACCTACCGATAAATTTAATAGGAGATTGCTTAGTTCATTAGAAATTGCTGCTGCTTTAAAAGAAATAAAAGAGGCTGTGCTTGCAGTAAATACCAAAGCTAAATTTATTTTTACCATAAGCCCTGTTAGACATTTGAGAGAAGGCTTTATAGAAAACAACAGAAGCAAAGCTGCGTTAATACAAGCAGCACATGAACTTACAAATGAAAGTAATAGCTTTTACTTTCCTGCATACGAATTGGTTATTGATGATTTAAGAGATTACCGTTTTTTTGCTGAAGATCTTGTACACCCTAATTATGCAGCTACAAATTATGTTTGGGAAAAATTTGTACCTGCAGTAATTGACGAATCTTCACAAATAACAATGAAGGAAATAAATGAAATAAATGCGGCTGTAAACCACAAACCCTTCAACCCAACATCGGCATCACACAAAAAGTTTTTGCAAACAAATTTTGAGAAAGTTGTTACGCTTTCTCAAAAATATCCTTATCTCGATTTTACGAAAGAACTTCGATTTTTTGATGGATTAAACCACTAAAACTTTTTCTTTTTCGAGTGTCTTTTCCAAAATTACCGACAACGCTTCTACAGACTTATAAAGTTCTTCAAAACTATTTGCTACGTAATAAGTAGGCTGCAAGCTACTTTTATCGAATGGCAAGTAAAGTATTTCTTCAAGATTAAATTCTTTAATTTCAACAGACGAGTTTTCAAAAATCCGGTTACTTTCTCCGAAAGATGAGATAATGCCTGCACCAAAAATTTTTACTTCGTCGTTTTCCTTTACAAGTCCAAACTCAATACTGTACCAATAGAATCTTTCAATTAAATTGACACACTCAGGAGAAAACGAATATTTCTTTCCGAGCAAACCAACCTTATGCACGAAATCAGCATAAGCTTCGTCGCATAAAATTGGCAAATGTCCAAACACATCATGAAACATATCTGGCTCTTCTAAATAGTCAAGTTCTTCGGGCTGCCTAAGCCAAGTACTTGCTGCAAACTTTTTTTCTGCCAGCAGGGTTAAAAAATCTGTTGCAGGTATAAAACCTTCCACAATATGAATTTGCCATCCAGTTCGTTCCAGCAAAGCATTGGAAAAATCTGCAAGCTTTGGTATAGCATCTGCATTAAAAATATTACTGAGTAATTCAATACTCTTGTTGTGAAGAAAAGTGCCTTTTTGTAATAAGTTTTTTTGTTGCCTGCTGAATAGTTCTTTCCATACCCATTTTTGTTCGGGCGTATAATTTTCGTGAAGCTGTATCATCGTTTATTTTTTAGTATAAAAAAACCGGCTTGTATTTACAAGCCGGCAAAGAATATAGTAGTTATACAAATATTAAGCTGCCGGCTTGCGCAGGTAGTAATAATAATAGGTATTTGCTGTTGTTATCATTGGATCGTAAAACTAAGGAAGAATTTTTAATGTAGTGCACAAAATATTATTTTAATGTATTCTATCACCTCTTACTTCTACGCTGTTCATCAAATCTTTTTCGAAAGCAAGCCACTCCTTCCATCGTTTTCTCACCATTTCTTTTGGTAAATAATGTTCAGCAAGGTTTATGAACATGGTGTAATGTCCTGCTTCGCTTTCCATAAACTTCCTATAAAATTTTCGCATATAATCGTCATCCAAACCTTCGCTTAATCTTTTAAAACGCTCGCAACTTCTGGCTTCAATCAATGCCATAATAAGCATCTGGTCTAAAAAATGCTGATCTCTGCTGCCACCCTTAATAATAAATTTTAAAAGTTCATTTACATAAACATCTTTGCGCTGCCTTCCAAGAACCAAATT
>JANOTH010000366.1:0-1603 GCA_031416275.1 Ferruginibacter sp.
CCATGATTGAGTTTGCGGAGCGCAAAGAATTTATTGAAAAAACAATTACCGAGCAAGGTAAAATGACGGAAGAGTTGCAAGCAAAAATTAATGCAGCCATCACTATCAGCAATTTGGAAGATATTTATTTGCCTTATAAGCAAAAACGTAAAACAAAGGCAGTTGTAGCCAGAGAAAATGGTTTGCAGCCTTTGGCAGATTTTTTATTACAACAAAAAGATATTGATATAGAAAAAGAAGCTGCTGCTTTTATCAATGACAAAGTCTTAACCGTTGATGCAGCATTGCAGGGCGCCAGAGATATAATTGCTGAAACAGTAAATGAAGATATTGCGGTAAGAGAAAAGATGCGTAAGTTTTTTGAAAGAGAAGCTTTAATGAAAAGTACTGTGGTGGCTGATAAAGAAAACGAAGCTATTAAATACAAAGATTATTATGCGTTTTCTGAGAAAATATCAACCATTCCATCACACAGAACGCTGGCTATTTTACGTGGATTTCTAGAGGGGTTTTTAAAAATGGCCATAGAACCACAAGAAGAAATTGCGTTAGAAATTATAAAAGATATCTACATCAGTGGCATGAGCAATTGTAGCGAGCATATTCGCAAAGCTATTAAAGATAGTTACCGAAGATTGCTACAACCGAGTTTGGAAACAGAATTTAGATCAGCTTTAAAAACGGCCGCAGATGAAGAAGCCATCAATGTATTTGCAGAAAATTTGCGCCAGTTATTATTGAGTTCACCTTTGGGCAGTAAAAGAATTTTAGCCATTGACCCTGGTTACAGAACGGGTTGCAAAGTAGTTTGTATAGATGAAAAAGGAGAGTTGCAGAAAACCGCTCTTATTTATGTGCATGAAAAAAACAGGATGGATGAAGCGGAGCATATTATTCTATCGTTGGTAAAACAATACGATGCACAGGCATTTGCCATTGGCGATGGTACTGCAGGAAGAGAGACAGAACAGTTTATTAAAAAATTAAATATTGGTATTCCCGTTTATCTGGTAAATGAAGATGGTGCAAGTATTTATTCTGCATCAGAAATTGCACGGCAGGAATTTCCTAACCAGGATATTACGATAAGAGGTGCAGTGAGCATTGGTCGTAGGTTGATGGACCCTTTGGCAGAATTGGTAAAAATAGATCCTAAAAGTATTGGTGTAGGGCAGTACCAGCATGATGTAAACCAACCAAGGTTGAAAGAAAAGCTGGATCAGACAGTGGTGAGTTGTGTAAATATTGTAGGCGTTAATTTAAATACTGCCAGCAAACATTTGCTTAGTTATGTGAGTGGTATTGGCAGTACAATTGCAGAAAATATTGTGACTTACAGAAAACAGGAAGGTAAATTTACCAGTCGCAAACAATTATTAAAAGTGCCAAGGCTAGGCGGAAAAGCTTATGAGCAATGTGCAGGTTTTCTTCGCATACCGGGAGCGGATGATGTGCTGGATGCAAGTGCAGTACACCCTGAGGCTTATACACTCGTACAACAAATGGCAAAAGATATTGATGCGGATGTGAATACTTTAATAGGAAATGAAACATTGTTGAAAACAATTTCGGTAAAAAAATATATTACCGAACATTTTGGTGA
>JANOTH010000367.1:0-8723 GCA_031416275.1 Ferruginibacter sp.
GAACAAATCAGAATACACCATAACTGTTTACACAGAAAACCAGATTGGTTTATTAAACCGCATAGCTATTATTTTCAGCAGACGAAAAATAAATGTAGATAGTTTAAACACATCACCAACCGAGGTAGAAAGTGTACATCGTTTTACGATAGTTATAAACGAAACAGAAGATGTTGTACGAAAACTTTGTACGCAATTAGAAAAACAAGTAGATGTTTTAAAAGCATTTTACAATATTGAAGACGAAGTAGTTTGGCAGGAAATGGCTTTGTATAAAGTACCAACAGATGAAATAGCTGCAAAAGTAAAAGTAGAAAGATTGCTGAGGCAATACGGCGCAAGAGCAGTGGTGATTAGAAAAGATTATACTGTTTTTGAAACCACAGGCCATAGGGAAGAAACAGATGGATTAATAAAAGCTTTGGAGCCGTACGGTTTAATTGAATTTGTACGCAGTGCACGAATAGCCATCATTAAGGCTAGTAGCGGTTTTCATGAAAAATTAAAATTTTATGAAGCGTCTGCCCCTGGCGATGAATTAGTAGAAAATGAATTTCTAAATCAAAATGAAGAAGTCTTTTCCATGTAAAATAATATTCATGCACTTCTTGTGTAAAATGCTCGCTAACTTAAAATACTACATAAAACTAACAATTTATACAATGGCAAATTATTTTAATAGTCTATCTCTGAGAGAACAACTTAACCAACTGGGCATTTGTGAGTTTATGAACAGCAGCGAATTTACAAATGGTGTAGATGCGCTCAAAGGAAAAAAAATGGTCATTATTGGTTGCGGCGCACAAGGGTTAAACCAAGGGTTGAATTTAAGAGATTCTGGGTTGGATGTTTCGTATGCATTGCGCAGTGAAGCTATAAATGAAAAAAGGGCATCGTGGAAAAATGCAACAGACAATAAATTTGTAGTAGGCACGTACGAAGAATTAATTCCATCTGCTGATTTGGTGCTGAACCTTACGCCAGACAAACAACACACTTCTGTTGTGTCTGCTATCATGCCATTGATGAAAAAAGGCGCAACACTTTCTTACTCTCATGGTTTTAATATTGTGGAAGAAGGTATGCAAATACGAAAAGATTTAACCGTAATAATGGTAGCACCAAAATGCCCAGGTACAGAAGTGAGGGAAGAATATAAAAGAGGGTTTGGTGTACCTACATTAATAGCAGTGCATCCAGAAAACGACCCAGAAGGAAAAGGCTTAGAGCAAGCAAAAGCTTATGCAGTAGGTACTGGCGGGCATAGGGCTGGCGTATTAAAATCATCTTTTGTAGCAGAAGTAAAAAGCGATTTGATGGGTGAGCAAACAATATTGTGTGGTTTACTACAAACAGGTTCTATTCTTTGCTTTGATAAAATGGTAGAGAAAGGAATTGAAAAAAGCTATGCATCTAAACTCGTACAATATGGTGTAGAAGTAATTACCGAGGCATTAAAACAAGGTGGTGTTACTGCCATGATGGATAGATTGAGCAACCCTGCAAAAATAAAAGCATTTGAATTATCAGAAGAATTAAAAACGATTATGCGCCCGTTGTTTCAAAAACACCAAGATGATATTATGAGTGGGTATTTTAGTAAAACGATGATGGAAGATTGGGCAAACGACGATAAAAATTTATTGGCATGGAGAGCAGCTACTGGCGAAACAGCTTTTGAAAAAACACCAGCTGGCGATATGAAAATTGCGGAACAAGAATTTTTCGATAATGCGTTGTTGTTTGTTGCCATGATAAGATCTGGTGTGGAACTAGCTTTTGAAACAATGGTAGAAGCTGGCATTAAAGAAGAATCTGCCTATTACGAATCATTGCACGAAACACCATTGATTGCAAATACCATTGCCCGTAAAAAATTATTTGAAATGAACAGGGTTATTTCGGATACAGCAGAATATGGTTGCTATTTATTTGACCATGCATGCAAGCCATTGCTTGCAGACTTTATGAAAAACATAGACACAGATTTAATTGGAAAAAATTTCAACGAAGGAAAAGATGCTGGCGTGGACAATAAAGTATTAATAAAAGTAAACCATGCTTTGCGTAATCACCCAGTAGAAATTGTAGGTGCTACATTAAGACAAGCTATGACGAATATGAAAATGATAAGTACGAACGTGTAAGAAATTATGAAACGGGAATTTCTTTTTTAGTTGCAATATAATAGCCAATTACAGGAATAAATAAAACCATTGCTAATTTTAAAAAGCTATAATTATCAATATGTCCGGTTACGGCTTTTATTGCATAACGAAGCGCTAAATAAATTTGCACAATGCATAATATCCATATCAAGTACAAACTGTTAATGTTAGGCATATAACAAATTTTAAACTAAAGTTATACAAGAAAAGAATTCTTAAAAAAAAATGTTAGAAACAATAAACACATATAAATTTAATTTTAACGAAGCTGTAGACCGCCTTAAAAACGTTGTAAACAGAACGCCGTTGCAACTCAATCTAAATCTCTCCAAAAAATACCAATGCAATGTGTATTTGAAAAGGGAAGATTTGCAAGTGGTGCGTTCTTACAAATTGCGTGGTGCGTATAATATGATGAGCAGCTTATCGCCTGAGCAATTGCAGCGTGGTGTTGTATGTGCAAGCGCAGGTAATCATGCACAAGGTTTTGCTTACAGTTGCAAAAAGCTAGGGGCAAAGGGCGTTGTGTTTATGCCAGTTATTTCTCCCAATCAAAAAATATCTCAAACAAAAATGTTTGGAGATAATTTTATAGAAGTAAAATTAGTTGGCGATACGTTTGATGATTGTGCCATTGCTGCAAAAAAATATACAGAAGATAATGGCATGACATTCATTCCCCCATTTGATGATTATAAAATTATTGAAGGACAAGCAACAGTTGGAATAGAGATTTTTGAACAATTCAATAACATAGAAAACAAAAATAATAATCAATCTACTACTTCAATCTCGCAGTTGTCCCTCCCCTCCGGGGAGGATAGGAGGGGCTTGGATTTCATCTTCCTCGCAGTTGGTGGTGGCGGTCTCAGCGCAGGCGTTGGTTCTTATTTTAAAACTTTTTCTCCTCAAACAAGAATAATTGGTGTAGAGCCAAAGGGTGCGCCAAGTATGTACGAAACTTTGAAAGCAGGGCAACCTGTTACGCTAGAAAATATAGAGCGATTTGTAGATGGTGCTGCCGTTAAACGTGTGGGAGATATTACTTTTTCTATTTGTAAAGATGTGCTGGATGATATGTTGTTGGTGGACGAAGGAAAAGTGTGTACTACTATTTTACAACTATATAATGAAGACGCCATTGTTGCAGAACCTGCTGGTGTATTAAGCATTGCAGCGTTGGATGAATATGCCGAACAAATAAAAGGAAAAAATATTGTTTGTGTTATTGGCGGTGGCAATAATGATATTGACCGGATGCAAGAAATTAAAGAGCGCAGTTTGCAATACGAAGGACTCAAACATTATTTCCTTATTCGTTTTGCTCAAAGACCTGGTGCACTAAAAGAATTTGTAAACCATGTGTTGGGTGATAATGATGATATTACCCGTTTTGAATACATGCAAAAACACAACAAAGAAACTGGCCCTGCATTGGTGGGTATTGAATTAAAAACAAAAAATGATTATGAAGTGTTGTTGAAAAATTTAAACGTCTATCATATTAATTATACAGAATTGAAGAGTGGGGATAATGCATTTGGGTATTTGGTGTAGCCCCCTCTATCTCCCCCGCGAGGGGAGGAAACGCAAGAGATCGATTGGGAGATTAAGTAGAGTATTAAAAAAGAAAACTAATATTCCGAAAAGCTCCGTAGGAGCGACATGCCAGTAGAAAGAAAAAGAGGAAATGCAAGCAGAGCCCCAGCGGGGCGACATGTAAAAATAAAATGTGTTTGGTTCATAATTAAAATGAAATAAAACGATGAATGAACTGAAAAATATTGAAACAACAAATAACGAGGGTGAGGCTCTTGGCCTCTACGACCCACGCTTTGAGCATGATGCTTGTGGTATTGGCTTTGTGGCCAACATCAAAGGCGTAAAATCGCATCAACATATTTCTGATGCGCTAACCGTATTGGAAAATATGGAGCACAGAGGCGCATGCGGTTGTGAAAACAACTCTGGCGATGGAGCAGGAATTATGTTGCAAATGCCACACGAATTTTTCTTTGAGGAATGTAAAAAACTTGGCATTCATTTACCAGCATTTACAAGATATGCAGTAGGTGTTATTTTTTTTCCGAGAGAAATAAGATTGAGGGAAGAGTGTCGTTCGTTGTTTAACAAAGCTGCTGAAAAACTACATATAGAAATACTTGGTTATAGAAAAGTACCAGTGAATGCAGAAAATATTGGGCCAACGGCTTTAAGTGTAGAGCCAGAAATGGAACAAGTTTTTATTGCATGTCCAGATCATGTAAAAGATGTAGATGCTTTTGAACGCAAACTTTTTGTGCTGCGGAATTATGCTACACATACCATAAACAATTCAATAAAAAAAGATAGCATTGGTTTTTACATGGCTTCGCTATCCTACAAAACCATTATTTACAAAGGGCAATTAACAAGCACACAAGTACGAAATTATTTTCCTGATTTATCCAATAAAAAATTGGTGAGTACATTTGGTTTGGTGCATTCTCGTTTTGCTACAAACACTTTTCCAAGCTGGAAACTAGCACAGCCATTTCGTTACATAGCACACAACGGAGAAATAAATACACTGCAAGGAAATTTAAATTGGCTCAAAGCAGTGGAGCAACGTTTTACCACAACTTATTTTAGCAAAGAAGAAATGAATTTGTTGTTGCCGATTATTTCGGGCCAACAATCAGACTCTGCATGTTTGGATAATATGATTGAGTTATTGTTATTGTGTGGAAGAAGTTTGCCGCAAGTAATGATGATGCTCATACCAGAAGCATGGGATGGCAATGAAGATATGGACCCAATCAAAAAAGCATTTTATGAATTTCATGCAAGTATTATGGAACCTTGGGATGGCCCAGCTTCTATATCATTTACCGATGGAAAAATTATTGGCGCTACGCTTGATAGGAATGGGTTGCGACCATCTCGTTATTGTGTAACCACAGATGAAAGGGTTATCATGGCAAGCGAAACTGGTGCATTGCCTATAGATCAAAAATTGATTAAAGAAAAAGGAAGATTGCAACCAGGTAAAATGTTTGTAGTAGATTTAGAGCAAGGCAGAATTATTAGCGATGAGGAATTAAAACAAAATATTTGTAGCCAAAAACCATATGACAAATATTTAAACCAATACAAAATTCGTTTAGAAGAAATTGAAGAACCACGTGTAGCATTTACGCACTTAACCGATGCGTCTATTTTAAAATATCAAAAAGCATTTGGATATTCTACCGAAGATATTGATATCATTTTAAAACCAATGGCTCTCGATGGAAAGGAACCAATTGGCTCTATGGGAACAGATACACCAATAGCAGTATTGAGCGATATTCCACAACACATCAGTTCTTATTTCAAACAATTATTTGCCCAAGTTACCAACCCTCCTATTGACCCCATAAGAGAAAGATTGGTAATGAGCCTAGCATCTTTTGTAGGAAACAATGGAACGTTATTAGAAGAAAAACCAGAAGACTGTCATACTGTGGCATTGAAGCATCCAATACTTACCAGTAAAGAATTGGAAAAATTGCGCAGCATTGATACGGGAAAATTTCAAAGCAAAACATTGCAAACATATTTTCGTGCAGATGGAAAAAATGGCTCATTAACACTTGGTTTAGAAAGATTGTGCCGCTATGCAGAAGATGCCGTGCACGATGGTTTTGAAGTATTAATATTGAGTGACAGAGCGGTTGATAGCGACCATGCTGCCATTCCGACTTTACTAGCTACATCGGCCGTGCATCATCATTTGATAGAAAAAGGTTTGCGTGGGCAAGTTGGTATTGTGGTAGAAGCTGGCGATGTGTGGGAAGTGCATCACTTTGCCTGTTTAATTGGTTTTGGTGCTACTGCTATCAATCCATATTTGGCAATGGCATCTATACGAAACATGAAAACCAATGGTGCGTTGCAAACAGATTTAACATGGGAAGATTTACGAAAAAATTATATAAAAGCGGTGTGCGATGGTTTGCTAAAAGTGTTTTCTAAAATGGGCATTTCTACTTTGCAATCTTACCAAGGCGCACAAATTTTTGAAATTCTTGGGCTCGATAAAAATGTAGTAGATAATTATTTTACCGGCGCAGTTAGTCGCATAGAAGGCATAACGCTTGATGGGCTTGCAAAAGAAGCATTGGCAAAACATTATGTAGCGTTCAGTAAAAAATCAATGCCCAATGATCGTTTGCCAGTGGGTGGCGTGTATCAATGGAAACGCAAAGGCGAATTTCATTTGTTTAATCCAACTACCATTCATCTCTTGCAATATTCTACAAGAATCAATGATTACAATACATTTAAAAAATATTCGAAAGCAGTAAACGATCAAAGCGAAAGAGCAGCAACGCTAAGAAGTTTATTTAACTTTAAAAATACCCATGCCGCTATTTCTATTGATGAAGTAGAACCTGCAGAAAATATTTACAAACGTTTTGCTACTGGTGCCATGAGTTTTGGTAGCATTAGTTGGGAAGCGCATACCACACTAGCTATTGCCATGAACAAACTCGGCGGCAAAAGCAATACTGGCGAGGGCGGAGAAGATGAAAGCCGTTATTCAACCTTACCGAATGGAGAGAATATGCGTTCGGCTATCAAACAAATTGCATCGGCACGCTTTGGTGTAACGAGTTTGTATTTAACCGAAGCAGATGAGTTGCAAATAAAAATGGCACAAGGTGCAAAGCCTGGCGAGGGCGGACAATTGCCGGGCTATAAAGTAGATGAGTGGATTGGAAAAGTACGTCATGCCACGCCAGGTGTGGGATTAATTTCTCCGCCACCGCATCATGATATTTATTCTATTGAAGATTTAGCACAACTTATTTTCGATTTAAAAAATGCAAATCGTGCAGCAAGAATAAATGTAAAGCTCGTGAGCAAAGCTGGTGTAGGTACCATTGCAGCAGGTGTAGCAAAAGCAAAAGCAGATGTAATTTTAATTGCTGGGCATGATGGTGGTACTGGTGCATCTCCCATAAGTTCTATCAAACATGCGGGCTTGCCTTGGGAGCTTGGTTTGGCAGAAGCCAATCAAACGCTTGTGAAAAATAAATTGCGCAGCCGTGTGGTTTTACAAGCCGATGGGCAAATGAAAACGGGAAGAGATATTGCCATTGCAACATTGCTCGGTGCCGAAGAATGGGGCGTAGCAACGGCTGCACTCGTAGTAGAAGGTTGCATTATGATGCGCAAATGCCATTTGAATACCTGCCCTGTTGGCATTGCTACACAAGACCCCGAACTAAGAAAACGTTTTACTGGCGATGCAGAACATGTAGTAAATTTCTTTAAATTTTTAACGGAAGAACTACGTGAAATAATGGCGGAGCTTGGTTTTAAAACCATCAACGAAATGGTAGGGCAAGTAGATTGTTTGGTACAAAAAGAAAATATTGAGCATTGGAAATATAGCAAACTAGATTTATCGCCGATATTGTACAAAGCCCATTCCTCCCATCTGGGGAGGTCAGGAGGGGCTGGTTTGTACAATGTAGAAAAGCAAGATCATGAATTGGAAAATGTACTTGATTGGAAATTAGTTGCGGCCGCAAAATCATCTTTAGAAAATAAAGAAAAAACTTTCGCAACATTTAATATTAAAAATACAAATAGAACTGTTGGTACAATTTTATCAAATGAAATTACAAAATTGTACAAGGCAGATGGTTTGCCAGATGATACTATACGTTTTAAATTTAATGGAACAGCGGGACAAAGTTTTGGCGCATTTAATACAAAAGGAATAACGTTGGAATTAGAAGGAGATGCCAACGATTATTTTGGAAAAGGATTGAGCGGTGCAAAATTAATTGTGTATCCATCTGCCGATGCTGGTTTTGTAACAGAGGAAAATAGCATTATTGGTAATGTTGCTTTTTATGGCGCTACCAGCGGCCATGCATTTATAAGGGGCAAAGCTGGCGAACGTTTTGCTGTGCGCAATAGCGGTGCAAATGTAGTGGTAGAAGGCGTTGGCGACCATGGTTGCGAATATATGACTGGTGGAAATGTTGTCATTCTCGGTGCAACAGGTAGAAATTTTGCCGCAGGCATGAGCGGTGGTATTGCATACATATATGATGTGCAACATGAGTTTGCAAATGCATGCAACAAAGAAATGGTGGATATAGATCCGCTCTCAAGCGATGATGCGATACTTTTGCAAGCCATGATTGAACAGCATTTTACTTATACAAAAAGCACCGTAGCAAAATTTGTACTGAACGATTTTGAAAATCAGTTGCAGCATTTTGTAAAAGTTTTCCCGAAGGATTATAAGAAGGTTTTGGAAGGGAAGGAAGTGAAAGAAAAGGTATAGATTTTTTCTTTTAATAATTAAGAAAGTTCCAAAACCCTGTCGGCAGTTGTAAACCCCGACAGCGGTTTGAAACGAATTTTTTAATAAAAATTATAATTCGCTTCCTATTTAACCGCCAACGGGGCGTAAAGCCGCCGTTGGGGTTTGCAAGTTTATAATAATTTGAATTTTTTCACAACCAACCCCAACGGGGTTGACTTTGAGTCACCATGGGTGCAACCCTTGGA
>JANOTH010000368.1:0-3883 GCA_031416275.1 Ferruginibacter sp.
TCCCGTAAAATTACCATGTTGTGCGGATTGCATATTTTCTGCACCTGCAGCCAAATTTTTATTGGTAGGAATGTAATGCGGATAATCGCCAAACGCCGTATTACACCACATTACATCATCTTTATCGAAACCTGCGGGCCATATGCCAATGCGTCTTTCAAAATTATTTTTTACAGAAATGGAAACGGTAGAAACATGCCAGTAATTTTTATTGTTGTCCATAAAGGTTGCTCCATGTCCTGCTCCTCTTGCAAAGCCACCGGGCTTATAACTCAGCGGGTCTGACTGGTTTACAAAAGGTCCTAACGGTGTTTCTCCAACTGCCACTCCATCTCCGTAACCACTAAATTCAGTACCGGGCGCACCATACTGCAAGTAATATTTTCCATTGTGTTTTGTCATTTCAGATCCTTCAATAAACGGATCTAAAAATGTATTGTCCATATACTCGCCAAACCTTTGCCAACCATACCGCCATTCCTCTAAAAAATAGGTTTCTTTTCTTGTAGAAAGCGGTTCCATCGTTTTATTATCAAGCTCAACGCCATACATTGGGTAGCGGTTGCTACTTCCATTATACATGTAAAAACGATGATCATCATCTGTAAAAAAAGCAGGATCCCATCCACCAATTTTAAATGAATCTACCAATGGTTTCCAGTCATTTGCTTTTGGGTTTGTACTCATCCAAATGGTAAAATTATTTGAGTAGGTAGAGCCAAACACGAGCATGGTATCGCCTTTTACACCAACCGCGGGTGCACACAATTCATCGTACACTTTGTTCCATGGGCGCAGAAATCTTTTCGAAACAAAATTCCATTTAAGCATATCGCTGCTCCACCAATAACCCCATTGGTTAGTACTGAAAAGATAGTAATCGCCTTTGTAGTTTACAATTACAGGATCTGCTGTGGCCCTGTGTTTGCCCCACTCAGCAAAATTTGGAATAGGGGTGTAGCCGTAATCAATATTAATAGGGTTGCAGTATGTTCTTGGTTGTGCAGTTGCCTGCAAAAAAATACAGACAACAAATGCAAAGACCAATATTTTTCTAATTACAATCATCTAATATTATTTATGGTTACTAAACATCCATTGCATAAAATTGTTTTCAGCAAAAGCACTGTCCCAACTGTTATGATTGGCATTGGGGTAAATGGTAAGCTTTGCATTCCCACCTTCATTCAATATTGCCATAGCCATGTCTTTACTGTATTGTGGATTTACAACGTCATCTTTTTCACCATGAAAAATCCACCAGTTTGTTTTAGTTAGTTTACTGGCAGTCACAGGATTTGCACCGCCACAAATAGGCATGGCTGCAGCAAATAATTTTGGTTTCCTACGCACTATTTCAAAAGCGCCCATACCACCCATTGATAATCCGCTGATGTAAATCTTTTTATTTTGAATGGAATAGTTGCGCTGTAATTCATTTACTAAATTCAAGAGTAAGTTCATAGCAACTGTGGGTTCGCTATCCGTTTGGAAGTTAAAAGTTCTTGAACCGGTTTGTGCATCAGTAACAATATTTACATTGCTCCAGTAACTGTTCGCACTGCATTGGGGGAACACCACAATAGCAGGATATTTTTTTCTGATACTGTCTCTCAAAAATAATTTGGCACCATGCACTAATTGTTTTTCGTTGTCGTTTCCCCGTTCTCCCGAGCCATGCAAAAAAACTACAAGTGGATATTTTTTCTCCGGATCATAATCATCTGGCACCATAATTCTGTAAGGTAGGGTATCCGACTTTTGTATAAATAATTGCTTTGAAAACAGGCTTAAATCTTGCGAATATGCAGCCGCATTTACACATGTAAATAATAAAAAAAGTTTGATGAATTTCATTGTGTGATTGTCCCCATTTTATCAGTAAGTAAAATCTAATTTCTTTAATCCCTTTTGTATTTCAGGACAGCTCATAAATAATTTCCACATTAGTCCGGTTCTGTAATTTTCTATCATTACTATAATCGGTCCCTGGTCTATTGCTAAATGGCTTTTTGCATACCAGTTTTTTGTTTCATTAAATCCATCTACAAAGCCATACTCACTCCATATCTTATCTCCCAAATCATAATAAAAATGTTTCAGTGCATTCATAGAATATTCTGGTGTGTAAGGGAATGCAGCGAGTGCAGCGGTTGGTGCAATAGTGCCGCCATCGTTTTGTGGTGAATAAGCATCATAGCCATTGTAAGTATCTCCCGCAGTTAGGCCCCAGCAATCTGCGCCGTAACCCTTAAACATTTTAGGGTTATCAACACAGTAGTCGTGGTTTATGAGGGTGTGGTTTTTATTTTGTACCCAATAGTCAGCGTAATTATCTTTTAACGTAGATGGATTTAAACCCATAAAAGAATACTGAGAAAAAAACAATGGACCGCCATAATCGAACCCAAGCGGCAACACATGCCCATAAAATGTTTTGCCGTTTTTAAAGAAATTACTTTGTGCCCATCCTTTATGGTATACGCTTGCAGGCACAGGATAATTTTCGCCACTGGCAGCAAGCACGTACATGATCAAACATTCATTAAAACCACGTACCGGAAAATTCATTGACCAGCCATTATTGGGGCTCCAATGCCAATACAAAACATCTTCGCCGCCTTTGGTAAACCAACTCCACTCTACATCATTCCACAATCCGTTTATGCGGTTACGCAATTCGTTTTCTATATTATTATTGTTATTAAAATATTGCCGGGCACATAAAAGACCCTGTAACAAATAAGAGGTTTCCACAAGATCGGCACCATCATCTTTTCTGCTGAAGGGAATTGTTTTACCTGTTGCGCCATTTAACCAATGCGGAAACACACCATGGTATGCATCTGCTTTGCTTAAAAACTTTACCATCTTTAAAAGAAACTTGGCTGCAGTGTCTCTCGTTATCCATTTTCTTTCTGTCGCTATAACAACACTCATCACACCAAACCCTGTACCACCGCTAGTTACCACTTCATCGCCATAGCCAAATGTATTGTTGCTTCTTTCTCTGCTAAGGCCGCTTATGGGGTGTGCAAAATCCCAAAAATATTTGAAGGTTTGTTTTTGAACAAGTTCTAACAAAGCAGTATCTGATAAATTTTTAGGGCGATTTAATGGACTGAAGCTCCCTTGAGAATTATTTACTTTCTGTGCAAATGAAATATTTACACTTAGGATTATAAAAGAAAAAAATATTAATTTTTTGCTCACAGTAAGTTCGATTTAGGCAAATTATTCAATGATAATAATTTAAAAAATAAATACAAAATGGTATTTTACTTTTCTTTTGCTCACAGATTTTTACAGATTTTTTTCCTCTTTTATCTGCGCAAATATTTTTAAATCTGTGAGCTATATTCTTTTTCTGCTCGCTTATTGCCACAGATTTTATTTTCCATCTCCCTCACAAATAAGGCGCACTAAAACCCAACGATAACATACCTGCTTTTACCTCAGGAGCACTCGTAAATAAATTCCATAATAAGCCGCTGCGATGATTTTCAATCATTACAATTATTGGACCTTGATCAATAGCCAATGTAGAGCTGGCAAACCAAGGATCGCTTAGTTTAAATGCATCGTAAAAACCATATTGCCCCCAAAGCTTATCCCCTAATTTATAATAAAAAAACTTTAATGCATTCATTGATTCTACCGGCGTATATGCAATGGAAGATATTGCAGCCGTAGGAGAAATTACCCCTATATCATTGCTACCGGGTTCATTGGCATTATAGCCATTCGGTACATCGCTGGCTGTAAGTCCCCAGCAAAGATTGCTGTATCCATTCCATGCTTTTGGGTTGGCTTTGCAGTATTCGAAATTTATTTTTGTGTGATTTGTAACCTGTTTTTTATAATCTGCATAAGTATCGTTTAA
>JANOTH010000369.1:0-2144 GCA_031416275.1 Ferruginibacter sp.
CCAACGATTTTTCAACCAGTAATCTTAAATTTAAATAAACTAAAACGGCTGCAATAGCACCCGCCGTAATTTTAGTGAGGTTGTTAATGGCAAATTTGCCCATTGTTTTTTTATCACTTACAAAATATATTAATGGAATTACGGCAAAGCCTAATTGCATACTCAATATAACCTGGCTCATTACCAGCAGGCTACCCACTTCTTTTTCGCCATAAATTAAAATAACAATCAGCGCAGGTACAATAGCCACCATTCTCGTTATGAGCCTGCGTAATAATGGGTTAATTCTTAGGCTCAGATATCCTTCCATAATAATTTGACCGGCAAGCGTACCTGTAACAGTACTGCTTTGCCCTGCTGCAATAAGTGCAACAGCAAAAAGTATTGGTGCTGATTTTCCTAAAAATGAAGGAAGTAATTCATGCGCATCTTGTATTTCTTTTGTGCCTGCATATTCTGTCCCATAAAATAAAGTTCCCGCAAGTACTAGTATAGCAGCGTTCACAAAAAATGCAAGGTTAAGTGCAATGGTAGTATCTATTCTATTAAATTTTATTGCCTGCTTTATTCCAAAATCTGTTCTATCAATTTTTCTTGATTGTACCAATGCCGAATGTAGGTAGAGGTTGTGCGGCATTACCGTTGCACCAATTATTCCTACAGCTAAAAATAATGCAGTTTCGTTTGCGGGATTATTCTTGTCAGGAAAAGATGGAATAAATCCTTTAACGATTTCTCCAACTTCCGGTGCAGCCATAAAAATTTGAATAAAGAACGCAACAAATATTACACCTACCAGGGCAATAATAAATGCCTCCATTTTGCGCATGCCCAACCTTTGCAGGTATAGCAGCAGAAATGTATCGAGCACTGTAATACTTACTCCCCATACCAACGGTAAACCTGTTAATAATTGAATACCAATTGCCATACCCAATACCTCCGCAAGGTCGCACGCCGCAATAGCAACTTCAGCCAGTAAATACAAAATAAAATTTATTCCTTTTGGATACGTTTCTCGGTTTGCCTGCGCCAAATCTCTCCCTCTGACAATACCGAGCCTTGCAGATAAACCTTGGAGTAATAGCGCCATCAAATTGCTCATCAACAATACCCAAATCAATGCATAGCCGTATGTACTGCCGCCTTCAATGTCTGTTGCCCAGTTACCGGGGTCCATGTAACCGACACTTATTAAATAAGCCGGACCTAAAAAAGAAAATATTTTTCTTAATCCCTTCTTTGGGATCGTAGTATCTACTGTATTATGTACCTCACTTAATGAATTATAGGGTAAGTCATTTTTTATCATACTAATTATCTCTAAACTTCACACATTAAAATTTTAATGTTAGGCAAATCTAATAAATTTTAAGACAGAAATTATTTTGCATTAAGTTTTACGATTTCATCGTACTATTTCGATATAAAAATGGGAAATAACATCCTTCGCTTATTTAAATATTCCTATTTATATTGCAGTTCATTAAAAATTTTAAAAGAATGAATTTTAAACGCTACGAAGTTCCATATTTGGTAGACCCTGCATATTCAAAAAAATCAGCCTATTTTTCTATGGAATTTGCTGTGCACCAGCCATTAAAAATTTATAGTGGCGGGCTAGGTTATTTAAGTGGTTCTCATTTAAGAAGTGCTTATGAATTGAGACAAAATTTGGTTGGTATTGGTATACTTTGGAAGTATGGATATTACGACCAGGCTCGCAATCCCGATCAAACATTGCAAGTGCAGTGGAACGAAAAAATATATAATTACTTAGAAGATACCGGTATTAAGTTTCAAATAAACATTCACGAACATCCTGTTTGGGTTAAAGCTTTTTATTTAAATCCTGAAACTTTTAAGAGTGCTCCTTTGTTTTTGTTGAGTACTGATTTGCCTGAGAACGATCATGTATCTCAAACCATAACCCACAGATTATACGATGCAAATGTTGCAACAAAAGTGGCTCAGTTTATTTTGCTTGGTGTGGGTGGTGCAAAATTGATGGATGAATTAAATTTTAATCCTGATGTATACCATTTAAATGAAGCACATGCAGTAAGTGCTGCATTTTATTTGTACCAAAAATTTGGAAAAAGTAAAGACGAAGTAAAAAAGCGTTTGGTGTTTACTACCCATAC
>JANOTH010000370.1:0-3278 GCA_031416275.1 Ferruginibacter sp.
ATATGGGTAAGAAATTGGGTATAATCGCAATAACAATTACAGTGCTTATTGCGTTGTATTTTATAGTAACTTTTGGCTTAATAACGCAAACTAAAGGCTCTAATTCGAATATTTCTTCAATAAACCTTCCATCAGAGGATACAACGTTTGGTAATTTATTCTTTTATTCAGATATACCAGATTCACTTCCCTATGCTAAATATAAAATTATTGCAGATATTCATAATGCCTACATCCAAAAAAAAGAACAAATTAATAATGGTCCAAGTTTAAGTGGATGGTCATTTTTTAATATTGGGTTAAAATCCGGTTTTGGCGAAACTAAAAATTACGACGAATTATCCGAAAATTTTTCAACAGAAAATATACTTGAAAGGTTAGCATTAAAAGAAACTCTCAATAACTTATTAGCAAAAGAGAAAAATCAGGATACAATTTTTAAACTTCAAAAAAAGATTGATAGCATTACTGGATATTTACAATTCTATTCTTTTAGTGCTATACCTGAACAAAGTACTAAGAAGGGGTATTATTTTTCAATTGGGAAGTATGAGCTAACAGATTATGAAACAAAGTTTTTTATAAAAAATGGCACTTATAATCTTGCCAAAGTAAAATGGCAACAAAATAAAAACAACCCGAATAACAAAATAGGCAAGTATTTTATTGAAAAAATCAACTTTAGGTATAGCTCAACAAATAAAGAAATACTAATACCCCTAAATGCAAAAACTTATAAGTTTTTAGAGATATTGTTATTAATTCTCATTGTAGCTGCAGGTATTGCAATCATCTATTTTTATGTCGGTATCCCAATTCAAATCCTGGTAAATATTTCAAGGGGAGATGCATTTAGTGTTATCAATATTAATTACCTAAATGCTGTTACAAAATTTTCAATCGCACTTACGCTTTTCTCATTTATAATTCCACGCCTGCTAGGTTTTATTTTAGTAAAAGATTTTTATAAAGATTTTACAGAATCCAATTCTGATACTGTACTAAATGTTTTAAAATCTATTTTTATGATAGTTGGGTTAATTCTGATTAGGAAAGCTTTCATAAAAGGAAAAAATTTACAACAAGAAAACGAATTAACCGTTTAGTATGCCAATAGTTGTAAACCTAGATGTAATGCTGGCAAAAAGAAAAATGAGCTTAACGCAGTTGAGCGAAAAGGCAGGAATTACTATATCTAACATGAGTATTTTAAAAAGCGGAAAAGCAAAGGCAATAAGATTTAGTACACTAGAAGAAATTTGTACTATTTTAGAATGCCAACCCGGAGATATTTTAGAACATATGGATGATGAAAGTTTTTTTAAATTAATGAAGAGATAAAATCATTTAAAATCAATAACAGTTATTTTATTTTTATTGATACCCATTATTCTTAAAACTTTTTATTCAAAGAAGAAATAAACTCGTCCGCCAAAGTTGCTCTAGGTAAAAAATTTAATTTTAAAACAAAAATTATTGCCTCTAAATATTAAGCAACACTTTTTATTAAGGCTTAAATTAGTCTCACCGGATAAAGGAAATAATATTGAATTTACTAAAACCTTGATAGGCAAGCTATACGTAAAGAAATAGGTTAACAAAAAATTAGGCATTATATTAGCAGTAACGATTATCAATTAATTTTATTTGTAAATAAATTACAACATTATGGAAGCAATTAAACCTAAGATTTTATTATGTGAAGATGATACGAACCTCGGTATGGTTCTTAAAAATTATCTTGAATTAAACGATTATGAAGTAGTGCTTGAAAGAGACGGAAGACTCGGTCTTGCTGCATTTCAACGTGAAAAATTTGATATATGCTTGTTAGATGTAATGATGCCAAACATGGATGGATTTACTGTGGCTGAAGAAATAAGAGATATTAACCCTGACGTACCATTGTTTTTCCTGAGTGCTAAAACCATGAAAGACGATATTATACAGGGGTACAAACTTGGTGCTGATGATTATATAACTAAGCCATTTGACAGCGATGTGTTGCTGCTTAAAATTAAAGCAATTCTTAAACGCAACGAAGAATTACACAAAGAGGAAGCGAATGCAGAATTCGATTTGGGCAAATATCACTTTAACCCTAGGCTTAGAGAGTTAGTTGTAAATGGTAAAACACAAACGCTTTCTCCAAAAGAAAATGAGTTGCTGAAAATGTTGAGCGAATATAAAAACGACTTGTTGCCTAGAGAAGCAGCGCTTAAAAAAATATGGGGCAGCGATACCTATTTTAATGGCAGAAGCATGGATGTATACATAGCTAAACTTCGTAAATATTTAAAGGAAGATGAAAAGCTTGAAATTGTAAATATTCATGGTAATGGATTTAGGTTGGTAGAACAGGAGTAGTTGTAAGATTTAAAGACAAAAGATTAAAGACAAAAGATAGAAAGGGCTTCGATTATTCGGAGCCTTTTTTGTTTGTGATAAGTTTTGGAGCATGGGCAATTGAACTATAATGAGCATTTGTATCCCGCTATACTCTCCTGCCGCTCAAAGGCAGCGGCATTCGTTGCTATCGGGGCTATATGCAGCCAAGGAACCTTGTTGAACTTTTATCGGCATATTTTTTTGATACCTGGTACGTAAAATCTAATATTTCGGTACGCCGCACCTATGCAAACTCTTGTCATTCCAACTACAAACATTTCGGTGCGCTGCACCTTGGGGAACTCCTGTTATTTTGGCTACTAATATTTCAGTGCGCTAGACCAAAGCGGATTTTTTTATATGACTTTTTTATAAAAGGAGTATGATTTTATAATTGATACAATTTTAAAATGTAAAGGTTCAGCATACCGAAACATTATTACGTTGCGATGAACGGTCAAAAAAGATTTTCTGTTAAAGAGCTGGCGAATAGAAGTGGATATCCTTTTTGCATCCGCAGGGGCAAAAAGATAGCAACGAATAGCCGCTACAAATGTTGAGCAATAACCCTCCAATCAAAGCCCCAAGAATCCGCTTTTTTAAACTTAAACAAACAACATTCCATCGCCCATATTCGTTCTCGGTGTTCTGCCTAAATGCTTATAGGCTTTTTCTGTAGCCTCCCTGCCCCTTGCTGTGCGCATTATAAAACCCTCTTTAATTAAAAACGGTTCGTACACTTCTTCAAGCGTGCCGGGCTCCTCTCCTACTGCAGTTGCAATGGTAGTAATGCCAACGGGGCCGCCTTTAAATTTATCGATGATAGTGCTTAAAATTCGGTTGTCCATTTCATCTAGCCCATACGCATCTACATTGAGCGCATTGAGTGC
>JANOTH010000371.1:0-3366 GCA_031416275.1 Ferruginibacter sp.
AAAACAAAACGGCTCGCACTCTTATATGCGGCTTGAACATACATAGTTTTTCGAAAATGCACTTTAGCTGGAAATAGAATATAAATAGCCACAAAAATTACAGCAATAATAACGAAGCTCCACAACAGCAGTTTTCTCATAAGAAATTAATAATACTGCAAAGTAATTCAAACAAATTTCAAAATAATAATTCTCCATCTATAAAACAATTAATCGGTCTTTATAATTTATATTTAGTGATCATAAAAAGCGCAGCACATGAAAAAAGTTTTTTGCATTTTAAACCTGTTTTGTATTTCCTTTTTTTCCTTTTCTCAACAAACCGATGTGTGGAAAATAACAGCAGACAAAATAGACCCCAAAGATTATTATGGTGTTACTGTTGCCAACGGCGTAATTGGTATAGTATCTTCTCCCAATCTTTTTAAATGTAAAGATGTTGTGCTTAATGGAGCTTATGATCAGTATGGCCGTGGCAGGGTGAGTAACTTTTTGCAAAGTTTTAATCTTGTAAATATGAACATGGATATTGATGGCTACCGTTTAGGAAATGCAGATGCAACAAATATGAAGCAGGTGCTGGATATGAAGCACGCAAGTATTACTACTACTTTTGACTATAAAGACAAAGCAAGCATATCCTACACTTATTATGCATTAAGAAACCTGCCATACACGGTTTTGGTAGATGTTGCTATAACAGCAAAGAAAAACATAGAAATTACACCTGCAAGTGTAATGGAGGCACCGGATGCGCTTAAAGATGTACAGAATTATTACAATGAAATTGACAGACCTCATACAAAACTGAGTCTACTTTCATCTACTGCAAAAAGTCCAACAGGTAAATTAACTTTTGCATCTTCTACCACATTTTTATTTGATGAAGTGCATGGTAAAGAACCACAGCTAATTCACGAAATGTGGGATAATAATATGCACCTTTCTAAATTTAAAAAAACACTTACTGCAGGTACTACATATCATTTTGCCATAGCAGGATCTTCTATTACAACCGCACAGCATGACGATCCGCTGAATGAAGCAGAACGTTACGTTATTTATGCAAAGCTCCAGGGTACAAAAAACTTATTACAGTTTCACAATGCTGCGTGGGATGAACTGTGGAAAAGTGATATCGTTATTGAAGGAGATGACAACAGCCAAAGAGAAGTGCACTCGGCTATGTATCATTTATATTCTTTTGTAAGGGAAGGAACTTCGTATAGCCCATCGCCAATGGGTTTGAGTGGGCTGGGTTACAACGGTCATGTATTTTGGGATACAGAATTATGGATGTTTCCTGCTATGGTAGTACTACACCCCGAGATGGCAAAAAGCATGGTAGAGTATCGTTATGAAAGACTAAAACCGGCGCAACACAATGCATTTGCACATGGCTACAAAGGTGCAATGTATCCTTGGGAAAGTGCAGGCTCTGGAAATGAAGAAACGCCGGTATGGGCATTGAGCGGCCCTTTTGAACACCACATTACCGCAGATGTTGCTATTGCAGCATGGAATTATTTTGCTGTAACGCAAGATACCATGTGGCTTAAAGAAAAAGGTTTCCCCGTAATAAAAGCCTGTGCAGATTTTTGGGTGAGCCGGGTAGAAAAAAATGGTCCAGGAAAATATGATATTAAAAATGTGGTGGCGGCAGATGAGTGGGCAGAAAATGTAGACAACAATGCATTTACAAATGCCGCTGCAAAAGCTAATTTACAATTTGCAATAATGGCTGCCAGTATTTTGCAACTAAAATCTGATCCTGATTGGGCAGATGTAGAAAAAAATATCCCGATTTTAAAAATGCCTAACGGTGTTACAGCGGAACATGCTACTTATGCAGGTGAAAAAATTAAACAGACTGACGTTAATTTGCTTTCATATCCATTAAAAGAAATTACCGATCCTGCACAAATTAAAAAAGACCTGGAATATTATGAAAGCAGAATAGGAGAAGGCTCACCGGCAATGACACATGCTATTTTTGCAGTTTTGTACGCAAGAGCTGGCAACGGTGCAAAAGCATTTAAAGCCTTTGAGGAATCGCATTTGCCCAATAAAAAAAATCCTTTTTGTGTGTTATCAGAATCGGCAGGAGGTACTAATCCATATTTTGCTACAGGCGCAGGAGGTTTTTTACAAACCTTGCTATTTGGTTTTGGAGGTTTAGAAATAACGCCTCGTGGTATTGTTCAAATTAAATCTACATTACCTGCTCAGTGGAAAAGTGTAACTATTACCGGTGTGGGACCGCAGCGTAAAACATTTAGGGTAAAATGATACTGATAATATGATCTTATTTTAATAAAAAATCATACCTTTCAATCACTAAAACTTCCTTAAATCTTGAGAGGATTTGCTGCCGCTATATTACTTATTATTTTATGTTTCAACTTGTTTGGATACAATGCTCTCATACATTTTATGCAGCAAAAAGCAAATGTACAGTTAGAAGCTATGCTTGACGAGCAGCCTATTGAAGACAGTGAATTATTTGAGCTAAAAATCCCTCTTCATTTACCCTACCAGACAAACCGACCAACCTATGAAAGATATGATGGAGAAGTAAAACGGAATGGCATCATATACAAGTATGTAAAGAGAAGAATTACAAATGATACGCTTTATTTAATGTGTATAAAAAACATAAAAAAGATGGAGTATGAAAATTTGAAAACAGATTTTTATAAAAACACAAATGATCTTTCCTCAAAAAATAATTCTCAAAAAAGCCCTTCTTTACTTTTTAAAAAAGTACTCGTTGATACTGACAATTTTTTATTTGGTATAAGTTTGATGAAACAACGATTATTTATTGATAAGAAATATTTTCCTTTAAAAGTTGTGCGTACGTCTGCTGCACATCTTTTATCTCCTATACAACCACCGGACGCATTTGTTGCTTAACGAAATTTAATTAAACCTTAATTGCTTCTTATCATAACAGAATGCAAGCACTTTCTTATTCTTAATATTTTTTACAATGAACAAAATATTGCTTTTTTGCATACCCATAATTGTATGCTTTGGTTGCAAAGAAAACAAAAGCTATGAAGCTGTTTTTAATGATCCGATTTTGTACGCTAAAACAGTTCATGAATTGAACACCGTGGTAATGGGGAATAATTTTACACCCATTGTAGCATCCCGAAATTATCTGTATGCAAATGTTGCGGCTTATGAAGTAATTGCAGCAGGATACCCTAGTAAATATAAATCGCTAGCAACACAGTTAAACGGTCTTAATCCTATTCAAAAACCTGCAACAGGCAAAAAAATTAATTTCGAGTTTGCATCCATTCTATCTTTTTGTAAGTTAGGAGAGGCAGTTACTTTTCCCGAAGGAAGCATGAGTGA
>JANOTH010000372.1:0-4802 GCA_031416275.1 Ferruginibacter sp.
CTTGGTTATTATGTTGTACCTACCGTAAGCAATGCAAAAATTTACAGTATAAAGTTTGGCTGGATAGCACTTTTATGTACAAATATTATGGTGGTTGCCGGTTCTATAGCGTTGATGAGCGGCATAAACAACGGGGGCGGAGAATTTAGAGAATACATCTGGCCAATAATGGCATTTTTTGCTGTTGCACTCATTCTTACTTTTATTAATTTCTTTATGACTGTTGCCAAGCGAACAACAAAAGAAATTTACATATCCAATTGGTTCATTTTATCTGCTTTGCTATTTACCATTATTGTTGCCTTAACTGCATATTTACCCTTTTGGCAAAAAGGTATTGGCGAAACAATTGTGCAGGGATATTTTATGCATTCCGGAGTTGGTATGTGGTTCACTTTATACGTTGTTGGGTTGTTGTATTATTTTATTCCGCAGCAGTTAAACAAACCCATTTACGCCTACAGTTTAGGTATACTCGCCTTTTGGACACAAATTATTTTCTACACAATTATAGGTACGCATCACTTTGTTTTTAGTGCAATACCATGGTGGTTGCAAACGGTAGCTATCGTTGGTAGTGCAGGTATGATTATTCCTGTAGTTGCTGCCACCATTAATTTTACCATGACTTTTAAAGGGCATTGGAACAAAGTATCTAACAGCTACACACTACCGTTTTTTTTGGTTGCAGTAGTGTATTATTTTTTGGTTTCTATGCAGGGAACTGTGGAAGCATTTAAGTTTACAAACTTACTCTGGCATTTTACTGACTTTACGGTAGCCCATGCCCACGCAGGGTTTTACGGCATTATAACATTTGCATTGTGGGGTGGTATTTATGCTATAGTGCCAAGGCTTACAGGTAAAGAACCACCACAGCATTTGGTGGGTGCTCATTTTTGGATTGCTTTTATTGGGTTGATATTTTATGTTGTGCCTTTGTCAATTGGCGCTACACTAAGAGGTATGATGTGGATGGATAGCAAACCATTTATTGATAGTGTAGTACTGATGTTTCAATATTGGGTATGGCGTGCAATTGGTGGAAGTTTGATGTTTATTTCTCACATCATTTTTGCTTACAGTTTTTATAAAATGGTTACCAAAGAAGTTGAACCGATCGATGTAAACAAAGAGGCTTGGAAACAATTACACGAAGCGAAAGCTGTACCTGTTCCAAATATCTAATTCAAAAAAATATTTTATTAAGATGAGTGTATTTAACGACCATAAAAAATTATATACCATAGCAGGATTGCTCTTTTTATCGCTTACCTATGTTACGGTAATTATGCCTGCATTGCAAAATCAAAAAAACAATGCGCCATTGCCCGGCTCTGTTCCATTATCTGGCGATGCCTTAGCAGGAAAATCGGTGTATGTGGCTGAAGGCTGCGTTGGGTGCCATACACAACAGGTACGAAATGTTGAAATGGATAAGGTATTTGGTTCTCGACCTGGCATGGCAGCAGATTACGCAAACCTTAAACGAATGAGTGTGTGGCAAAATACCGCTACCGTAATGGGGACAGAAAGAACGGGACCCGATCTTACTAATGTAGGTACAAGGCAGCCAAGCAAAGATTGGAACCTGATGCATCTATTTAATCCACGCTCTGTAGTACCACAATCTATTATGCCTTCGTACGAATGGCTTTTCGAAATAAAAGATTCTGCCCTTAAAACAGATGTGGTGGTGAATGTGCCAAAGGTATTTTTAAATGGAAGAACTGGTGTTGTGGTGGCAAAAAAAGAAGCACTTCAATTGTTTGCATATTTACTTACGCTAAAGCAAACGCCATTACCCGATGGTATAAAACCAATGGAATTTTTGTATAAAAAAGATGTGAAACAAACAGCCGGAAGTACAGCCAACGCAGGCGTTGATGGCAAAGCATTGTACAGCACAAACTGCCAAAGCTGTCACCAAGAAAATGGTGAAGGTTCAAAAGGTGCTTTTCCACCGTTAAAAGGTAGCTCCATTGTTACGGGAGAAAATCTTGAATTGTATGTTGATATCATTATGAATGGATACGATGCCAGACCTGAATATGGTGCCATGGCAGCAGTAGGAACAAATATGTCTTTTACAGAAAATGATGTAGCGGCTATTATAAATTACGAAAGAACGAGCTGGGGAAATTCAGGTAAAAAAGTAACACCTGAAGAAATAAAAAAAATAATGGATTTTGTAAAAATAAAAGCATCTGCTAAATAATCTGATTATGAAAAAGCTGATAGCCATCCTAGTTTTTAATGTTATAGCATTTTCAATATATGCATGCCCGGTGTGTGAAAGAGCAAAAGCAAAAACTGCTTTTGGCAGCATTAGCCACGGCATAGGTCCTACAAGTAATTGGGATTATGTAGCAGTATGGACAACAGTAATTGCTGTGGTGCTAACGCTTTTCTTTTCGATAAAATACCTGATAAAGCCTAATGAAAAAAACAGTGATCACATTAAGAACAGCATTTTAAATTTTGAATAATCATGAACATACAAAGCAAAGTTTTAATTTTTTTAGATGATGAGCTGAAGCCTTACGGTGAATATTTAGCACCTATAAATTTTGAACTGGATACAAGAAAGCTTGTAGATGGTGATCATATTTTAAAGATAGTAAGTAAAGATCCATTGGGTAAAGAAGGCATTAGAAAAATACCTTTTGTGGTACGTAATGGTCCATCAGTAGCGGTAGAAGGTTTAAATGAGCATGACGTTGTTGACGGAATAATTCCCATTATGATTAATGCATATGGCAAGGGTGATCAAAAAATGTTTTTAATAGAAGGTAGCGAAACGCCCCGATCTATACCGGCATGGGTGTGGGCCATTGTAATAGGCTTTGTAGGATGGGCAATTTATTATGCCATTATATCAATGAATATGAGTTTGTAAAAGAATGTAGTATGATTATTAAAGAGATTTTAGCGGAGTTAGAAACCAAAGACCATCCCGTAGCAAAGGCTTTCTTCAAAAAAGAAGGTTGTAAAGTATTAGTACTTGCTTTTAAAAAAGATATGGTTTTAAAAGAACACAAAGCCAACGTACCAACCAAATTGGTTGTACTAAATGGTGAAGTAATGTATAAAAGTGAAATGACTGAACAGGTTCTTTCACGGTATGATGAGTTTGAAATCCCTGTAAACGAACTGCATACCGTGCATGCAAAAGAAGACTCACTTTGCATGCTTATACAGGGTTAAAATCTTCTAATAATTTCTAGTATTTATAATTTTTTATTGATAACAATCATTCCTTGCACCAATAGCGGTTACTGTTTAGCGCAGTTAATAAAAATATCTTCACCCTCACAAACAGGTAATACTTAATCTAGTGTTGGTTAAATTAATGCAACGATGATCGATTTAAAATTAAAACAAATTCAGCATGAAGTAGAGACTTGGCAACGGATGCTTTTGTATATGCAGGATGAAAATATTCATTTAAAAATACGTTTGTCAGAAGTATTGAAAGACAGATTCGATAAAAAAATGCTTGAGGTTGTAGAAGGGTTTCAGAGCAAATTTATTATGCAGGATGATTTGATGAATAGTTTAAAAAAAGAGGTTGCTGCAATAGAGGAATCTATTTATCCAAAAAAATATCTATCCACAATTATAAAAGCTCCATCAGAAAAAGTAATTACTGCAATTAGAGATAATTTGGAGATTGCTGAAAAAATGTTTGTAAATGTAAGGGCAGCATTTAATCATTATCTATCAGAGAATATTAAGGAACAAGAAAATAATAATTTTTAAAACCAACAAATTTATTTATGAAAGTTAATATGGGTAAAACAGATAGAATATTAAGAATGATATTAAGCATTGTCATTGCGGGAATTGGATATTATTATAAAAGCTGGTGGGGCTTGGTAGCTGTTATTCCTCTACTCACATCTTTTGCCGGCTTTTGTCCACTATATCGTTTGATAGGAATGAATACCTGCGCTAAAAGCGTTACAGATTAATAGAAATTGATGAAAGAAGCGTAGAAATTTGAAAAGATGTTTGCGGTAATTGAAATAAGAAAGGATCGAGCAGTTGCAGTTGCAATTGAGATTTTAGATAAAAGCTATTTGTGATGGATAAACTTGAACCAGTTATATTATTAATGCCCGCAATTGCCCTCACATTGGTAGTAGTATCGTATATTATTTTATTAAAAAAGTTATCAGATAAAGTACTTTTTAAACAATTTGTTTTCATTATACTTCTGCTTGCTTTTATTTTAAATTTTATATGGGAAGTTATACAAGGCCCTTTGTATACAAGGTTTACTTATAGTGTGTTACACATTGCATTTTGCGGTTTGGCATCTGTTGCAGATGCTATTATGGTTCTGCTAATTTATTTTTTCTTAGCTTTTATTTTTAAAAATCCTTTATGGATAGCGAACATTTCTTTACAACGTATTCTTATACTAATGTTGGTTGGCGGTGTTGGTGCAATATTATCTGAAATGAGACACTTGGCACTCGGCAACTGGTCTTATACTTCGTCAATGCCTGTCATACCTTTTGTAAATGCCGGTATATCCCCTGTTCTTCAATTTATAATTTTACCTCCCTTAATTTATTACCTCAGTTTTGTTTTCATTAAAAAAGTTGAACCCATTCGTATTGGTTAGTTCTTCAAGATTTCATGGCATCACTTATCCTTAGTACAAAGCCATAAATGTACAATTAGGTATGTTTATGCGTCCTACTATTTATAAAATTATTAAATATACATATTGATATGTAAAGGATAACCCCATCAGATGAAGAGGACCGATGATCTGCAAATCATTGTTATAC
>JANOTH010000373.1:0-7744 GCA_031416275.1 Ferruginibacter sp.
GTCGTGCAAAATTGTAGCATCAACTAAAGTACCTGCAATTTCGAGTTTAAAGCCGCCGATCAAAGCTTCGTTTACGGCAGTTTCAATTTCTATAGCCGAACTATTAGTAGATTTTACTTTTGCTATAATACTGTTCTTTAATTCTTCGCTAATAGGTGTTGCCGTGGTAATTTTTACCGTCTCAATATTTTTTAATTTGTTGTATTGCTCCAAGAAAGCAGTAACAATTTCAGGTAAATTACTTTCTCTGTTTTTCGATGTAAGCAGGCGAATAAACAACATAGAAATCTTACTTACATTCCCCCCAATTACCGCATCTAATATTTTATCTTTCTTGTCAGCAGTTATGATGGGACTACGCAACAATGCCACAAAATCAGGATTTGATTTATTGATGCCTTTCAACATCTTCATATCTGCATACACAGCTTCCAACTGGTTCTGTTCAACAGATAGATCTAATAAACTTTTTGCGTATCGGGTGGCTAAACGTGGGTTTTGCATGTGCTGTTATTCTGCTAAATTTCAAAAATTATTAAAGAACCAACGGTATCCTTTGTCTTTTATCTTGTGTCTTGTGTCGAATATCTTATGCCTAGTTCAACTTTAATTCTTGAGCCAATTGATTGATATAAGTTTCCTGCTCACTTTTATTTGCAAGTTCTCTTCTCAAAACTTTCTCACTTACTTCTACAACCAATTTACCAACTTGGTTTTTTATGTCAGTAATGGCAGCCATTTTTTGATGCTGAATTGCAGCGTTTGCTTCAGTTAAAATTTTTGCTGCCTGAACCTTGGCTTCTTCTTTAGCATCAGCAATCATTTTATCTTTAGTAACTTTTGCTTCTTTAATCATGATGGCTCTTTCTTCACGTGCAGTTGCAAGCAAGGCTTCATTCTCCCCTTTTAACTGAACCATTTCAAGCTTCACTTTTTCTGCCATTGCGATAGAACTTGCAATGGTGGTCTCTCTCTCATCAAGTCCTTTCAAAATTGGCTTCCATGCAAATTTTGATAATAAAAACAACACCAATAAAAATGCAATAAGTGTCCAAACGATTAGACCGAGGTGCGGTAATAATAAATCCATAATAATTAATTTTTAGAATCTTAAATCTATAAATCAGAAAATGTAAATCAAAGAATACTGCATCCGCCGCCCTTTGCTTTAGATGCAGTAAAGTTTTGTGTGCAAATTAGGCTTTCAATACTGCCAATAAACCTGCGATTACTGCGAAAAGGGCAACACCCTCAACAAATGCAGCAGTCAGGATCATGTTTGCACGAATGTCATTGGATGCTTCTGGTTGGCGAGCGATAGATTCAACAGCACCTTTACCGATTTGTCCGATACCGATACCTGCTCCTATTGCTGCAAGGCCTGCGCCTATTGCACCACCGAAGTGTGAGTAACCCAATTGTACGTCTGCTAACAAAGTCATCAAAGTCATGATACTTGTGTTTTATATGTGAAAAAAAATGTTCAGAATCAAGGATCAAGATTTTAGTATCAAGATGACTCTCATCAATATTTTTAAATTCTAGTGAATGGATAAACCAATTTATAGAATCTGTTGTTTTGTCTTTAATCTTTTGTCTTGCGTCTTCTGTCTAATATCTAGTATCTAAATTATCACCGCCTCATGATGACCATCTACATCATCGTGTCCGCCCTCAAAAGCCTGCCCAATAAATACCGCTGTTAAATTGGTAAAAATGAATGCCTGTATAAAAGCTACCAGTAATTCAATAAAATAAATAAAAACCGTAAACAAAATTGAAACTGGACTAAAGCCCCAACCTGCACCTTTTGCCATTGCGCCAAAAATAAATATCAACGAAATAAAACTTAAAATAATAATATGCCCCGCAACCATATTCGCAAACAGACGAATAATTAAAGCAGCGGGCTTAATAACCAATACACCAAGCAACTCAATCGGTATTAAAATGATTTTTACAAAAATCGGAACACCCGGAGGCCAGAAGATATGCGCCCAAAAATGACCGTTAGTACTGATAAGAATTACAACCAGCGAAATAATACCAAGCACCGCAGTAAACGCTGTATTACCGGTAACATTTGCTGAACCTGGCAACAAACCAAAAAGATTATTGATCAATATAAAAAAGAAAACAGTAAGTAAATATGGCATGTATCGAATCCACTTCTTACCAAGATTAGGTTTTGCAACTTCATCTCTAACAAAAGTAATTACAGGCTCAATGGCATTTTGCCAACCTTTCGGTGCAGATGTAACGCCAATTCCGTTCTTATATTTATTTGCAATTCCTTTCATTAAAAAGAAAAGAATGGCAAGCGCAATAAACATTTGTACTACGTTTTTCGTTAACGAAAAATCATACACTGCAGATCCATCTTCGGCCACTATTTCTTTAGCCTCATTCATTTTATAGCCGTTGTAAGCCTCTTCTCCTTCGTGCCCAAAATGCGATGAAGAAAATACAGATAACCCTTTTGTAGGTGAATAAAGAATTACAGGCAATGGAATGGTAGCATGAAAATTACCTGCTGTAAAGAAATGGAACTCATGGGCATCCTTAATGTGGTCCATTATAATTTTGGCCGGATCAAGCTTTTCTTCTTTGTGTTCAGTAGTGCCTTCATGCTCAGATTCCTGTGCAAAAGCAAAATTTGAAAAACCCAGTAAAAAAAGGCTGAAAGCCAATACCAATAACGATTTGATGCTCTTTGTTGCCATATACATCCTCAATTTTGCCGCAAAGATAAGGACTGATGCTTTAAAATAGAAATTTAAGAGCGTAAATGGCTGAAAAACCAGACTTCTCTAAGAAGTTTATGAGCAAACTTTAGTTTACTGCTGTGCCTTGGAATTCACCATTCTTTAAATCTCCGTAAATGCTAGTCAATATATTGTAGTCATCAATATACCACTCACCTGTTGAAGCACCCTTGTAGCCCTTGCTGGTTTTTAAATACGATTCAAACATAGCATAAGCTTGCCAAGCTTGTTTTGGTGAGTAATAACTGTTTATCCATGTTTCGGGCACATCTTCTTTACTTTTTATGCCAATACCTCCACTGTATATCTGAATAATTCCCTGAGAAAATTCAAAAGAAACTGCAGCTTGTTTCTGATCGCTGGCATTTTTTAGAATAAATGCCAAATGACTTACGTAATTAGCAAACCGCTCCATAATCTGTTTATCCGTTTCAGGTTTTAAAGGTTTTATTCGCCATGTATTGTTATTTGTATAAAATGCATCAAGTTCAAACTTTTCAACGGCGTTTCCTGTACGGGAGAAGGTCATTTTTTGGTTGTTTCCTTGCTTCAATATGAGCAATTCTTTGCTGTTCGAAAAGTCAGCTTTTATTTTGAAAGTATCCTTGTATTTTTTTGATTGTAGAAACACCATTTTCTTTCCATTTACAAAATTCCATTCACCAAAATCATAATTACCTAAGCCATTTATATTTGTAAAAATTCCGTTTTCGAAAAAAGAAAAAATAAGTCCTTGTTGTAATACCCTTTTATCATCCGCAGTCTCTAATAATGGATCATTGTTTTTCGTGCCTGCGACCTCTATGTCTGCTAGTCTCCAACTACCGAGAAAAGAAGTCTTTAATGACGGAGTCGCTTTGGTAGCGGGTAATGGATCCTTCTTTTCTGTGTTGTTACAACTTATAACATTAAAAGTAATTGCTAAAGAAATATAAAATATTTTCATAATTCCTTTAAAATTAAACACAAAATTTATTACGCCAAGTGTATAACTTTATTTAACAGGCTATGACAATCATTAAAAAATAATGATCTTACATATATTATATACAACAATCCGTAATCTAAAATAAGTATGCCCTATCGATGTGTAATTGTTGATGATAATATGATAGACCGAGATGCCGTAGAACTACATCTTAGTAAAATGGAAATGGTAGAAATTGTAGCAGTGTGTAAAGATGGAATGGAGGCTTCCAAAATATTAAACAGCACGGAGGTTGATATTGTACTAAGCGATATTGATATGCCTGATTTTAGCGGTATTGAATTGTTGCAAAGCCAGATAAAGCCACCCGTATTTATTTTTATTAGCTCCTATGCTGAATATGCAGCAGAAAGTTATAACCTGGATGTAGTTGATTTTATTGTAAAGCCTGCTACGCTGCCACGTGTAATGAAAGCAGTAAATAAAGCCATTGAATACATTGAATTAAAAAAGACTGTTGAAAATGACCCACTTAAAAACGGTGGCGGGAAAGATGAAGTAGATGCTACTCAGCCCTCAGAAAAACTAAAAGATCATTTCTATGTGAAAGAGAATTATGATTTTTCAAGAATAGCCAATGCAGATGTAATTTTTATAGAAAGTATGGGCAATTTTAGTCGCATTCACACTGTCCAAAATAAAAAACATGTTACACTTGTAAGTCTAAAAAATATAGAATCCCAACTACCAGCGCTGGATTTTATGCGTGTTCAAAAACAATATATCATCAATTTAAACCACATTGTTTCTCTTACATCAGATGGTGATATTATTTTAACGGGAGATAACGCTGTACCATTAAGCAGCATCTATAAAAATGCTTTAATGGATGTAATTAATAACCGAATGTTGTTAAGATAAGAGTTTGACTAAGCAGGTATAAAAATTTCGAACGTTGTTCCTTTTTCGTTAGGTTTCGCCTTTAAACTACCTTTCATTTGTTCAATAAATGATTTACAAAGCAGCAAACCAAGACCTGTGCCTTTTTCATTTGCTGTTCCTCTTTTGCTTTCTAACGGTTGTTGTGTATGGCTATTAAATTCAAGTAATTGTTTTTCATTCATTCCTGTTCCATTATCAGCTATTGAAATGCAACAGCCCGCTTCAGCATTGGTGCTTGTAAGAATTATTTCACCTTCTTTATATGAATATTTAATTGCGTTGCTTATTAAATTTCTAAGCACAGCTGCGAGCATATTTCGGTCGGTATTAATGAAAATGTTTTCATCTACATGGTTGTGTATAGTTACCTTTTTTTGTGAGATATGATGCTGTAATGTGTTTGTAATTTCTGTCACCAATATAGCAGGTTGAAAGTTTTCTTTCATTGGTTTAAAGCCCTGCATTTGAGATGCCGCCCAGTTAAGCAGGTTATTCATTAAAGCAGATGTGTAGGTTAAATTTTGCTTTAATTCTTTTGCATAGAGCGTAAGTTTTTCTTGCGGAATTTTTCCTTCTTCCAAAATATCTATGAATGACATGAGTGAATTTACCGGTGCACGCATATCATGACTAACCACACTAAATATCTTATCCTTAACATTGCCCAGTTGTTCCAAACTCACTTTTTGTTCATTGATAATTTTGTTTAAGCGAGCAGTTTTTCTTTGGTTGTAAAAAATAAAACCCGTTACAATTAATGCAAGACCAATAGCGATTGCTAAAAATATTTTCACTTTTCCGTCATAACTAATTTGTAATTGTTGTTCTGCAATTTGCTTGCTGCTTATTTCCTTATCGTATTTAGACTGCAAAGTATTTTTTTGTAACAAAGAGGATTGTAATTGTTTCTCGTTCTGCAATTCAGCCTGCCTTTGTAGATAAGTTAAGCGTTGCAAATCTTTTTCTTTATTTACCAATTGCAATTGCTGTTGTTTTAGTAGCAATGTTTGTTGTTGCTGCCTTGCAAGCAGTATCTGCTGTTTTAATTTACCATCTGTTATTTGCTGTACAAGCTTGTAATCATTTTCTTTTACAGTAAAATCCAGTGTGAGTTGTTTTCTTGTTATTTCCTTTTCCTTTTCAGCATTAAAAATATTGTCACGTACGGCAATAAATTTTTTATAAAATACAATTGCTGAATCGTACACACCAGTTTGTTCATATGCAGTACTCATAGATTGATATGCTTTTTGTTGCACATCCAGCAAACCCAAACGTTTACTTGTCTCTATGCTCTTTTGTAAAAACACTATACTCTTTGGCAAATCACTATTTTTTTGATAAAAATTGCCCAGGGTTAAATAAATATTTGCAAGATCTTCCGGATTATCCGCACCTTCCATTCTCTTTAACCCCTTTTCATATTGAATAATAGCCAATGCACTATTGCCTGCTTTCTCGTAAACATTTCCTATACTAACAGTTATTGAAGTTGCCAATGATTCTGCATCATTACTCGCTTTTGCAACAGCTAAGCCATCCTGTAAGTTTTTCATCGAAATAGTAAATCTGTCTGCAGGTTGTATACCTAGGCTAATCAATTCCTCATCAGAAATATCTGCATATACAGATCCTATTTGTTCATAAGCTAATGCTACACCATAGTTGATGCCGTTGCCTTGCGTTTTAAAAATTGCCAGTGCCTTATTGATATACTCAAGTGCCTTTTGAGGCTGATTAATATTTTTATAAATAACACCGATATTCATGAAACAACTGCTTATCTCATTTTGGTCATTTAACTCGTTGTATATGTTAACTGCGAGCTGGTTGCTTTGAAGCGCCTTTGCCCAATCTGGTATAGAAGAATACAATGCTCCTAGATTCAAATAAAGCCCTGCAACTTCATTTTTATCATTGCTCTTAGTGGCCGCCTCGATGCCGCCTGTGTAAGCATTTATAGCAGGCAAATACATTGCTTTACCATGATAACACAAGCCCAGTCTTTCATACACGTACGCCTCTGAATTTTTATTTCCAATTTTTTTTGAAAGGGCTATTGCCTGGTTGGCATATTCTTCCATTTTTGGCAAATTATTAAGCCGAGCATATTGCCTAAAAATATTGGTGAGGTAAACAACTCTTAATGAATCTTCTTTTTTATAATTGTTACTCACGGTTAGTAAGCTGTCTAACTTTTTTTGTTGAGAAAAAAGTGCACAATTACTAAGAATGAGAAAAAAAGCTAAACAAAATTTCATTTACAGTCTGCAGAGTTTCGGGGATTTAAAGATAAAAGTATTTTGATCCTTAATGTTCAGGATTTGGAAAACTTTTAAATTAGAGTTGATTTTTTATGCACATTATTGATAGGTGCTTAAGGTTGCAGAAATGTAATTTTATTAATTATTACAATACTTTTAAAAGATGAAAGTAATAACCCGTGCAGTTTGGATATTATCATTGGTAAGTCTTTTTACAGATACTGCAAGCGAAATGCTTTATCCCATCATGCCATTGTATTTAAAAAGTATTGGCTTCTCTATTGTGCTTATTGGCATATTAGAAGGTGTAGCTGAAGCTACAGCAGGGTTAAGTAAAGGATATTTTGGAAAATTATCTGACAGCACCGGCAGACGAATGCCCTTTGTACAATGGGGCTATGCATTAAGTGCATTATCCAAACCTTTGATGGCATTGTTTGTAGCGCCGCTGTGGGTGTTTTTTGTGCGAACGGTTGACAGACTGGGAAAAGGATTGAGAACAGGAGCAAGAGATGCAGTTTTATCTGATGAAGCAACGCCAGCAACTAAAGGAAAAGTTTTTGGCTTTCACAGATCGATGGATACATTGGGTGCGGTACTTGGGCCACTACTTGCATTGCTGTATTTGCAATGGCACCCAGAAGATTATAAAACACTCTTCCTTATCGCTTTTATTCCAGGTGTTATTGCTGTTGTATGTTCGTTGGTGTTAAAAGACAAAGTTGTTGCTCCAAAAGTTGTTAAACCTGCAATTGCTTTCTTTTCCTTTTTAAGGTATTGGAGAACTAGTCCAACTATCTATCGAAAGCTTGTTGTTGGCTTATTGGTTTTTACGTTGTTTAACA
>JANOTH010000374.1:0-4245 GCA_031416275.1 Ferruginibacter sp.
GCAACAAATGCAGCCTCATTTCCCGCAGGTATAGCAACTGCAATTGGGTTTGTTCCCAACATTTTTTCTTTGCTAAAAGTAGGGGCAACTAGCGCAGATGCATTCGTCATAGAAATACCTATCATATCATGCGGCAATGCCATCATTGCATGGTGACCTGCAATGCCATAATGGTTGCTGTTTTGCACACTTACCCAACCTGTTCCTACATTTTTTGCCTTGTCAATAGCAACTTGCATTGCGTATGGCGCTACAACAAGTCCAAGCCCCGCATCGCCATCTACCACCGCTGTTGAAGGGGTTTCGTGTATTATTTTTATTTGTGGTGTTGCATTTACACGTTCCGTTTCCCATAATCGCACATAGCCGCTTAAACGTGCAACCCCATGACTGTCAACACCTCTCAAATCTGCACTTAAAAGCGTTTCTGTTGCAATATTTGCGTCTGTTTGTGAACAGCCGATTTTTAAAAAAATGTTTTTTGCAAAAGACGATAACTGCTCGTAAGTAAAAAGTTGATCCATTGTGCGAAGTTACGGGTTGAACAATAGACCATAGACTATGGACCACAGACCATTCCGGAGATTATTTATTCCAGTAAACCGAAGAAATTGAATATTGTCTCTGCTAAAACAGTAGCAAACTAACTTTAAATAAATCGTCCATCGTCTGTTGTCCGTCGTCTATGGTCTGAGTCTTTTCCAAGAAATACATTATTTTGCACCCATGCAACAATACCTTTCGCTGCTTAAGAATATCATTGAAAACGGATCAGATAAAAGTGATCGTACAGGTACGGGAACCCGAAGTATTTTTGGGCATCAAATGCGCTTTAATCTTGCCGAAGGTTTTCCGTTGGTCACAACAAAAAAAGTACACCTTAAAAGTATTATTCATGAATTGCTTTGGTTTTTACAGGGCGATACAAATATTGAATATCTAAAAGAACACAACGTAAAAATTTGGGATGAATGGGCAGATGAGAATGGTAACCTTGGTCCAGTGTATGGCAAGCAATGGAGATGCTGGGAAGGCGCAAATGCTGTAGAAGTAGACCAGGTAAAAGACGTAATTGATCAACTTAAAAACAAACCTGATAGCCGTCGTATAATTATTAGTGCTTGGAACGTAGCCGATTTGCCAAAAATGAAATTAATGCCTTGCCATTGTTTGTTTCAATTTTACACAAGTGCGCCGGACGAAAATGGTAGAAGGAAATTGAGTTGCCAATTGTACCAACGTAGTGCAGATGTTTTTCTTGGAGTGCCATTCAACATTGCGTCATATGCATTATTGACGATGATGATTGCGCAAGTTTGCGATATGGATCTAGGAGATTTTGTACATAGTTTTGGCGATGTTCATTTATATAAAAATCATTTTGAACAAGCAGATTTGCAACTACAGAGAACAACTTTTCCTCTGCCACAAATGAAAATTAATCCTGCAGTAAAAGATATTTTTAGTTTTACATTCGATGATTTTGAATTGGTAAATTACGAATGCCATCCTGCTATAAAAGCACCAGTAGCTGTTTAGATATAAGACACAAGATGTGAGACACAAGACGTGAGATACAAGACGTGAGATACAAAATAGGAAAAGAATACTTTCAGAAGATAAATTTTAATGGAGGGCTTTAAGCAAAAAAACAAACAAATTCATGATCTCTTTAATTGTAGCAGCATCTGAAAATAATGCAATAGGTAAATCCAACGCAATGCTGTGGCACTTGCCTGAAGACTTAAAATTTTTTAAAAATACAACCTGGGGTATGCCTGTTATTATGGGTAGAAAGACCTTTGAAGCTGTTGGCAAACCATTGCCGGGTAGAACTAATATTATTGTAACAACAAACCCAAATTGGAAAGCTGAAAATACAATTTCAACAGTAAGTATAGATGCTGCAATAAAAGTTGCAAATGAAACCAATGCCAAAGAAATTTTCATTACAGGCGGCGGAGAAATTTACAAACAAACATTACCAATTGCAGATAAAGTTTATCTAACACGGGTACATACCGAAATAGATGGCGATGCATTTTTCCCGGAAATGGATACGAGTGTATGGGAAGTGCTTTTTGAAAAAAATGTGAAAGCAGACGAGAAAAATAAATTTGATATGACATTTCAAACATGGGTGAGGAAATAATTTACTAATTACTCATCTTTAAAGTCACTGGTATTGTATTCTCCCTTTCAGCTCGCAAAAAAATATTTAAAATATTATACTACAGCCTCCAATGGCAAGGGTCATGGCGTGCATTCTCCTTTCGTTTTTGAGTTCATTAAAAATGTTTTAAACGATAAGAAAGTATACCCTTGTTACCAAACAATTGAGCAATTACGGCAAAGTTTATTGAAAAATAAAGACGTTATCGAAGTAGAAGATTTTGGAGCAGGGTCAACCGTTATTAAAACGAAAAATAGAATTGTAAAAAATATTGCTGCATCTTCTTTAAAACCTAAAAAGTATAGCCAGTTATTATTTAGGATGGTACAACACTATAATAAAGGGAACGTTTTAGAACTTGGTACTTCCTTCGGAACTACTACTGCATATTTAGCTTCAGCAGCAAACACGGGTGTAACAACGATGGAGGGATCAAAAAAAATAGCTGCAATTGCTAATAATAATTTTTCACTGCTTGGGTATAATAATATCGAAATTATAGAGGGTGATTTTAATTACACTTTGCCCATGTTTTTATCGACAAACAAAAATTTAGATTTCGTTTTTTTGGATGGTAACCACCGTAAAGTGCCTACGCTTAATTACTTTGACCAAATATTATCAAATTCAAATGAAGGAACTTTCTTTGTTTTCGACGATATACATTGGAGCAAGGAGATGGAAGAGGCATGGGAAACAATAAAGCAGCACGAAAGGGTTACAATTACCATTGATCTGTTTTTTATTGGAATTGCATTATTAGAAAAAAATTTTAAAGAGAAACAACATTTTGCAATTCGATTTTAAATTTGCATATCTTACGATTAATACATTTATATATGACGATTGGAGTTTTAAAAGAGCCTGGCAAGGAAACAAGAGCATCACTGTTACCGGAACATGTTGTGATATTAAAAAAGCAACAGGTTAATGTGATGATAGAAGCCAATGCGGGCGTAAATGCTTTCGCAGCTGATGCTAATTACGAAAGTGCAGGTGCAACTGTAGGTTCAAGAAAAGACGTTTTACAAACAGCAGATATTATTTTATCAATAAGTGCGCTTAACAACGATGATGTTGCTTTGTGTAACGGAAAAATTCTTTTTGGGTTTTACCAGCCACTATTCAATGCGCAGCAAATAAAAACGTTAGCAGAAAAAAACTTTACTGTTTTTAGTATTGATATGTTGCCTCGTACTACCCGAGCACAAAGCATGGATGTTTTAAGTAGCCAAGCAAATATTGCAGGTTACAAAGCAGTATTGTTAGCGGCTAATTTATTTCCAAAATATTTCCCGATGTTTATGACAGCAGCAGGTAGTATTCCTCCCGCAAAAATGTTGATATTGGGTGCGGGTGTAGCGGGATTACAAGCTATAGCAACAGCAAAAAGATTAGGAGCTGTTGTTGAGGTTTTTGATACAAGACCACAGGTAAAAGAGGAAGTAATGAGCCTAGGCGCAAAGTTTGTAGAAGTAGAAGGCGCAGCGGATGCCGCTAGTGCAGGTGGTTATGCAGTTGAACAATCAGCAGAATTTATGGCTCGCCAAAAAGCAAGAATTGCGGAGAGTGTTGCTAAGAGTGATATTATTATAACGACAGCAGCCATACCCGGTAAAACAGCGCCCGTTTTGATTACAGAAGAAATGATAGCAAGTATGAAAAACGGCTCTGTTATTATTGATTTAGCTGCATCAACAGGCGGGAATACTGCATTTACAAAGAACGATGAAACTGTTGTTGTTAATGGTGTTTCAATAGTTGGTAATTCAGCGTTAGCTGCAGATATGCCAAGCGATGCAAGTAAGTTGTACGGTAAAAATATTTTAAATTTCTTACAACTCATCATCAATAAGGAAGGGCAAATAGATTTAAATTTTGATGATGATATAGTAAAAGGTACATGCGTTGCACATGGCGGTGTAATAACCAATGAAAGGGTGGCAGGTTTAATATAGGTTAGGGGTTACGAGTTACGAGTTTTTAGAATTTTAATTTTAAAAAAAAATATTTATAATGGAACAAATTTTTTCTTTTTTTAATGAGAATCAACAGATAATCTACATGGTTAT
>JANOTH010000375.1:0-1619 GCA_031416275.1 Ferruginibacter sp.
CTCTACTTATTAGATACAAAAGGAGAAAAAGTAGATCCTGCTGTCGTTAATTGGGCTAAGTATACAAAAGGAATTCCCTTTAGAATTCAGCAGGGTAGTGGTGATGGAAATGCGCTTGGTGTGATAAAATTTAATTTTGAAAACCCATATTCGGTATACTTGCATGATACCAACCAACGCTATCTGTTTAAAAACAGCATTAGGTCTTTGAGCCATGGATGTGTAAGGGTACAGGATTGGCAACAACTGGCAAACTTTATTGTAAGAAATGATAGCGCAAATTGGAACGAACAGGTACCTATGAATTATAATACAGATTCGATAAGGTTGTGGATAGCACGGAAGCAGAAGCAGAGCGTATCTTTTAAAAATAAAATCCCCCTGTTTATTAGGTATTTTACCTGTGAGTCAGTTAATGGAACTATTAAATTTTATGACGATATTTACGGCGAAGACAAAGCGCTAAAAGCACAATTCTTCGCTGCTAATTAAATCTTTTACCAAAAATAACGAATGCTAAAATTTAATTTTTTAGTAAATCTTACTATTACTGTTTGCATTTTGTTAGCTAACAATAATGTAATCGGGCAGGCAAAATCTTCAGAAAAAAAATCGCCAAGCAGCCCATCAAAAAAAAATACAAAAACACTCTTTGGCCAGGCAAGTTATTATGCCCAAAAGTTTGAAGGTAGAAAAACTGCTAGTGGCCAAATATTTAGCCATAAAAAATTTACAGCAGCTTGCAACAGCCTGCCGCTTGGTACATTTATAAAAGTTACTAATCTTAAAAATGGTAAAACGGTAATTGTTCAAACAAATGATAGGCTAAACAAAAAAACAAAGCGATTGATTGATCTTACAATGGCAGGTGCAAAACGATTAGGTTTTGTGAAAGCAGGTCTTACTAGGGTAAAAGTGGAGATTCTGGCAAATAAAGGAGATAAACGACTATAAATATGATAGATAAGTTCAATAATAGCTCGTTTGTAATTTATTTTAGAATTTAAAAATAAGGCTCTACTTTTGCAAAGTTTAAGAAACAAAATAACCAACATGAAAAGAAATATATTACTATTATTAGCCATTTTTACATGTGCTACAACATTTGCGCAGTCAGACTATAAAAAGAGACCTTCTTTAGCGATACACTTTAGCCTCATTGATTACAAATCTGCAGTAGATGTACGTACAAAAAGCCTTGAAAGGGTAATTAATGAAAAGCAATTGTTTAAGTTTAAAAGAATGGACCCTGCTCTATCTATTAGTTACATACAAGGGTTTACTGAACATGTTGATTTTGCAGCTACACTTACAGGTGCTTTTGTAAAGCATCCCGTATCGGAAAACGTTAAAAACCCAGGTGGAAACGATAAGTTTTTGCTAGAAGGTGCCGCAACAGCAAATATTAAATTACTTACTGACCAATACATATTTACGCCATTTTTAAGTTTAGGTGTCGGCGTAAGTCAGTGGTCTGGTTATTACAGCGCATTCACTCCTGTAGGAGTTGGTGTTCAATTAAAAGTAGCTGATGGAACTTTCATGTTACTAAATTCTCAGTACCGTATTCCATTAACAGAAAATGGCGCTTATCACTTTTACCATGCTGTAGGTTTTGC
>JANOTH010000376.1:0-7620 GCA_031416275.1 Ferruginibacter sp.
GTAACTTTAATACTCATAAAAGGAATATTCTTTTGCGTAGCTGCATAGGTAATTACTTTTATAAATTCATCTGTTGCATGGTCGTAGCCAATTTCGCCATCATTACCACCTTCAACACCATAATCAAGAATAACGTCCACATTATATTCGCCAAGTTTTTGGGCAACCAGAGCCGTTTCGGACAAGGTTTCTCCACCAACGAATTGGCTAAAAATAGTATTGCGAATTATTTTTTTTGTAAATGGGATTTGCAGTTTTATGGCAGAAGGCATTAACGTTAAACCTAAATTTACAAGCCAAGGTTTACCCATTGTTGAAAATAAAAAATCAGCTTTTTTTAGATCACTATCCGTTTTGTAAGCAAAAGCGTATTCTGTGTTATCGAAGGATATCATATAAAATATTATCTACAAATTTAAGCAGAATTAGCTGCGTTTTTATAAAGAAAAGATAGAAAATATTTACACAGCACCACATTCATTGCAATTAAAAAACATTACATAATGGTCTCTATTATTTGCTTGCTACACATCTATACATCAAGTAAAATACCAATGGCAATAAATTCCCCCTCAAATTTTAATCTTTGTAATTTTTTGCTTTTCGTAATCCACAATATCACTTACATTTTTTTTAAACTATAAGCCGGCTTACTTTGTAAAAAAATTTAATTCTTTAAAATGAGCGAAATATCAATCGTTTTTCCACACCAATTATTTAAGAAAAATCCTGCAATTTTAAAAAGCAGAAATATTTTTATAGTAGAAGAATTTTTGTACTTCAAGCACTTCAATTTTCACAAGCAAAAACTTGTGCTTCATAGAGCTGCAATGAAATGCTACGCCGAATTTTTGGAAGAAGCGGGTTTTAAAGTTGAATACATTGAAAGCACAGATAAGAGGAATGATGTGAGAGAATTAATTTCATCCTTAAAAAAAGATAAGATAGAGGCAATCCATTTTACGGAGGTGGTTGACGATTGGTTGAACAAAAGAATTATTAATTCTTGCAAAGAAAATAACATTAAGATTGAAGAATATCTCACACCTGCGTTTCTTAATTCCACTAAAGATGGGAATGATTTTTTTAATGGAAGGAAGCGTTATTTTCAAACAGAATTTTATATAGCTCAACGCAAAAAACGAAATATACTTTTAGGACCTGACGATGGCCCTCTTGGAGGCCAGTGGAGTTATGATGCAGACAATAGAAAAAAGTATCCTGCAAAAGAAGTTCCACCAAAAATTAATTTCCCGAAAGAGGATGAATTTGTAAAAGAAGCAAAGGAATATGTTGAGAAATATTTTTCTGGAAATTATGGTGAGGTGGGCTGCTTTTTTTACCCGGTAAATTTTATAGAATCTGAAAAATGGTTAAAGGAATTTTTAACCAGCAGGTTTGAAAAATTTGGTGAGTTTGAAGATGCAATTGTTGCGCAAGAAAATATACTGCATCATTCTGTCTTAAGCCCTATGATAAACATTGGTTTGTTAACGCCGCAACAAGTAATAGATGCTGCTATTAAACATGCTGTAAAACACGATTCGCCATTAAATTCAACAGAAGGCTTTATTAGGCAAATAGTGGGATGGCGAGAATTTATAAGAATTGTTTATGCGCGGGAAGGGGTGAAACAGCGAACCACCAACTACTGGAAATTTCATAGAAAAATACCAGCTTCTTTTTGGGATGGAACAACAGGGATTGAGCCAATTGATAACGTTATAAAAAAGGCTTTAAAAACAGGCTACCTGCATCACATTGAAAGACTCATGTTGCTTGGTAATTTTATGCTGCTTTGTGAGTTTGACCCTGATGAGGTTTACAAATGGTATATGGAAATGTTTATTGACAGTTATGATTGGGTAATGGTACCAAATGTGTATGGCATGGTGCAATTTGCCGACGGTGGCTTAATGACCACAAAGCCTTACATAAGCGGCAGTAATTATGTGCTTAAAATGAGCGACTATAAAAAAGGACCATGGTGCGAAATTTGGGATGGTTTATTTTGGCGGTTTATGGATGTACATAGAAGTTTTTTTCAGAAAAACCCGAGGCTGGGAATGTTGGTGAACACGTTCGATAAAATGGCTCCTGAAAAACGAAACCATCACAACGAAGTAGCTGAAAAATTTCTTGCAAGTCTTGACGTTGCAAAATAAAAAATCTAAAAAATAAACTTTGGGCAAACAAATAAAAAAAGAAAATCTTCCCCAAAAAATTTGCATTATTTGCAACAAGCCATTTACATGGAGAAAAAAATGGGAAAAGGTTTGGGATGAGGTAAAATATTGCAGCGATAAATGCAGGAGTAAAAAATAAGCAATGGGCGGTTGGCAGTTGGCAGTTGGAAAAGTCATTTATTTTGTTTAAGCGAGGTTATTTTTTGAGAATCATTTTTCGAAGGCGCAGCCAATGAACAGTAACACCTTACTTTTGCAAAAATTTTAATTATGGAAAGGAAAGCGGGTGAATCCCTTGTGGTGATGACTGAACTAGTTTTACCAAATGATACAAACAACTTTGGTAACTTAATGGGTGGCCGGTTAATGTATTGGATGGATATTGCAGCTGCACTTGCAGCAATGAAACATTGTGCAGCGCCTGTTGTTACGGCATCCGTAGATAATATTTCTTTTGAAACACCTATAAAAATTGGGAATGTTGTTCATATTGAGGCAAAAGTTACCAGAGCTTTTAACAGTAGTATGGAAGTACACATGAACGTTTGGGGTGAAGATGCCATTCAGCAGTACAGGTACAAAAGCAACGAAGCATATTATACTTTTGTAGCACTCGACCCAAATGGTAAACCAAGAAAAATAAATCCATTGATTCCAGAAACTGAAGAAGAAATAAAACTGTTTGAAGGTGCGCTTAGAAGAAGGCAAATTCGTTTAATACTTGGTGGTAAAATGAAACCCGAAGATGCAGAAGAATTAAAAGCGCTTTTTATAAAATAACAGACTGTGAAACTTTCTTACCGGGCATAAATTCTTTGCTTTGTTCAATAGCGTTCATAATCGTTTCCATTATTACTTCACAAGGCATTTGAGGGTCAAATTGTATAGGCGCTTTGAAGCGCACACTCAAGGCTATATTTTTTCGCTTTATTACAAGCCCTTTTTTATTAAAAGCTCGAGAAAACCCGTTGATTACAACAGGAATTACAATTGGGTTGCAATGTTTGATAATATGAGCAGTTCCTTTTCTGCCTGGCGCAAAGGCTTTGGTAGTGCCTTGTGGAAAAGTAATGACCCAATTATTTTTTAGAGCATCAAATATTTTTCGGGTGTCAGATGGATCTAAGCCACGCCTTACTTCTCTTCCACCCTCGTTCCATGTACGTTTTACAGTTAACGCTCCTGCAAGTCTAAAAAACCTTGTGAGCATACTGCTGTTCATTGTTTGTTCTGCTGCCACATATTTTATTCTTGTAAAAGGCCATAACAAATAAAACGGGAGACCTAGCCTGTTTTCTCTGCGCCACGAGTATGCGCAAAAAATATGAATGAATGCAATTACATCTGCAAAATAGGTTTGGTGATTACTGATGAAAAGCACATTCTTTTTCGGCAGATTTTTGAGGTGTTCCGTACCCGAAATATGCAGTTTATTAATGATAGAAATTCCTGGGTAAGTGATTATCCCAACTATAAAATAAATGAACCCTTTTACAAAACGAAAATCAGCGATTCTCCTGAAAGTCATATGAATTTTTTAAGGAAATAAGTATTAACTAAAATTTAGTATTTTATAAAGAAAGCTTATATTTGGTTAACATTCCTTACTAATAAAAAAATTTATTTCATGAAAAAATTATTACTCTCTTCAGCAGTAATGTTCTTTTTATGTTCTGTTTCATTTGCGCAACAAAAGCAAGTTAGCTCTACAGAGAAGAAAAAAAATCCACTAGTAACTGTTGCACCTGCCCAACAGGTTGAGTTGCAAAAAAAGAAAGAGAATTCCACACCTTCAACTGAAGAAGCGAAAATGGAAGCGTTAAAAAAGAAGAAGGCCGCAGAAAGATCATCTATTTTCATTATTTCTGGAGGAGACCAACAAGAATCAAATGAAAAATTACATAAATCGAGAAACAAAGGGAGTAAGTAAAAGTTTTAACCCCTAAGATAAAATTGATTTAATCTCATTCAATCCTAAACAACAAATTATGCAATTAAATATTACACTAAAAAAAATGCTGGGACTGTTCTTCGGGTTTTTAATCGCAGTGTTTTCACTTGTAGGGTTATCTGCAAATCAGGTGAATGCACAGACGACATTAACTACTAATCATGTTTTTAATAATAGCAATAATCTGGTAACTTTCAATTTTACAAATAATAACGCTACTGATGTTGTAATAACTAATATTTCAAGTGTTATAAATTTACTATCGGGAGATGCTAACACTACCGTTTTTTATAAGCCTGGGGCCATAAGTGGTCCTCCGGGTCCTATTTCAGTAGCCAATGGTTGGACAAGATTTGGTACAGCATTAGTTACAAGTAACGGACTTGGAACTGTTCAACCAATTGTTCCTGCCAGTTTAATTGTACCTGCTAATACTACTTACGGAATTGCTGTGCAAGCTGTCAATGCAGTTTCTCCAGCTACCGCAGGTGCTTTAGGTTATAGTACTTTAGCTGCGGGAACGTATACTTTTACTGGAGGTGGAGCTGTTCTAACTACAGGGACCAATGTTAGTTATGGGGGTGGCACAGCTCCTGCTGCGCCAACGTTCACACCAAGAGGCTTTATCGGAAGTGTTAGTTTCGAGACTGCTTCCGGATGTGTAGGAACACCAGCTCCTGGAAATACTATTTCTTCTCAATCACCGGTTTGCCCGGGCACGAACTTTAGTCTAACTCTACAAAATCGGACTCCTGGGACAGGTGTAACTTACCAATGGCAATCTGCTAGCTCACTGACAGGACCGTATGTTTCCGTAGCAGCTCCTGACACTTTCCAAAACTATGTAGTTAGAAACTTTAGCGCAACAACTTTTTATAGAGCTGTGGTAACTTGTGGTGGAAACAGCGTTACTTCTACACCTGTTCAGGTAGATTTAAATGTTCCTCTGCAATGTTATTGTATTCCCGGTGCCTCTAGTTGTGCTGCTGACGACGTGATTACCAATGTAACAATACAGGGAATAAATAATAACTCAGGATGTAGTACAGGACCACCGGCAGGATACACGAATTTTACAGCTTTGACTCCGGGAACAATTGTTCAAGGAGCCAACAATCCAATTTCTGTAACAGCTACAAACGGTGGAACAGAATATGCGGCAGTGTGGTTAGATTATAATCGAAATGGAGTATTTGATCCTTCTGAATTTACTGCTATCGGTATCGGACCGGGAGGAACTTTTACAAATAATATGGTAGTCCCTGCTAATGCTTCTTTGGGAAATACAAGAATGAGAGTTAGGTTGAGATTTGGTACAGCCCTAACCGCAGGAGACGCATGTATAGGTTATGGTTTTGGGGAAACAGAGGATTATACTGTAAACATAGTGCCTTGTGTACCTATTGCCTTTACATCACAACCAACTAATAGATCTACAGTTTGTGGAGGTAATGCATCATTTACAGTTGGAGTTACGGGCTCTCTCCCTGCGTACCAGTGGCAATATAGGGTTAATTCGACTTCTCCTTGGTTAGTAGTTCCTAATGCCGCACCATATTCCGGTACTAATACTGCTACCCTTACAATTTCAAGTGTTGATCCTACATTAAATGGGTATCAATACAGAGCAGTAGTTTCAGGCGGTTGTACAGGAGCGGATTTTTCGAGTACAGCAACATTAACTATTACACCAGTTACCGCGGTTGTAACTCCTGTTTCAGCAGTAATTTGTAATGGATCTATCCAACAATTAAGCCTTACAAATACAGTATCTGCTCCGGTAACCAGTACCTTTAGTTCTACAGCTGTGCCAGTATCGATACCTGATGGCTCACCTTTACCTCTGGTTTCAACTCCAGTACCAATGACGGTTAGTGGAATTCCGGCGGGTTCTGTGATAACTAATATAGGCGTTAGGTTTACAATGACTCATACTTATGTAGGTGATATAATTATGAATCTTAAAGCACCAAACGGTCAACAACTGAGCCTTATTAATCAATTAAATGGAGGTGCGGGTAACAATTCCACAGATGACTTTACAAATACTGTTATAGACTCTACAGCTACTGTTAGTATTAGTGGTGCCGCAGCCCCAAGGACAGGTACATACCGTGCAGAGAAATTCTTAATTACCAACCCATTATTTGGCGATCTTCAGACCAGTAATGTAACTTGGGCAGGTTTGCTGAGTACTCTTAACGGAACTTGGTCATTACAAATAGCAGATCCTGGTCCCGGAGATGTAGGAAACGTTACTGCAGCTGAGATTTTCTTCACCTACGCAGCTCCAGTATTTGCACAAGGCACTTGGAGTGGTCCGGCAGGTACAATATTTACCAATGCTGCGGCTACTACTGCTTACACGGGTACGCCTGCTAATACAGTTTTTGTAAAACCAACGGCTAATGGAGTAAATAACTACACAGTTAATTTTGTAGCCGGTGCTTGTACATCTAGTACTGCAACTATACCTGTAACTGTTCGTCAATTGCCTACAAGTTTAGGTGCAGTAGCCAATCAAACAGTTTGTGAAGCTAGTAATGCAACATTTACCTCAGCTGTGGTTGGTGGCTCAGGTTCTATTTTACAATGGCAATTAAGTACCAATAATGGTGTAACATTCACTAACATTGCAAATGGCGGTGTATACAGTGGTGCTACTACCAATACACTTACTATAACAGGAGCTCCTGTATCCTTGAGTGGTTACAGATACCGTCTTTCTGCAACTTCTGCACCATGTACTGGTGATGTAACATCTACAGCAGGTACTCTTACGGTAAATCCTAAACCAGTGGTTACAATTAGCGTAGCGCCGGTAAGAAATTTATTCCCGGGGCTTACAACTACTTTAACCGCGGCAGTTTCTCCTAATCCAACAGGAGCAGCATACCAATGGTTTAAAAATGGTACAGCAGTAGCAGGTGCTACGGTTAATACTTTGGTTGTAAATGTTGATAATCTTGGCACATATTCTATCAGAGTTATAGACGCAAATGGTTGTGTTGCTGCTGCAGGTACATCTACCCCGGCAAACATCGTTATTGGTGATTCTGCAAACTTTAGTAGACTGTTTATTTACCCAAGTCCTAACAACGGACGTTTCCAGGTTAGATATTTTAACGATGTAACCAACGGAGGTATGATACCGGCAGTATTGAATGTTTATGATTCAAAAGGAACAAGAGTATTCTCTAGAAATTACACTGTAGGCGGTGGTTACCAAGCAATGAACATTGACCTTGGTGCTTCTCATGGCAGCGGCGTTTATAGAGTTGATTTATTAACAACTACAGGTGAACGTATTAAAACAGGCTCTGTATTTATATTCTAAATCACAAACTTTAATTTTTAAAAGGGCGATCTTTAATTAGGTCGCCCTTTTTTTATAAAAATATTTGAGGAGCAATCTTTAAAAACTAACGAAAAGGGTGATGGCATTTTTCTCGATGCCATTTTTAACATTGAGAAAATTAAAAT
>JANOTH010000377.1:0-12652 GCA_031416275.1 Ferruginibacter sp.
ATTAGTTTTATCTTCTCGTAAAATAGTTTTTCATCTGCTTCGCTAAATGTTCTAACAGTGCCAAGCATCTCTACTTTTTCAGGAATAATGTTTGAACGGTTGCCTGCGTTTATTGCACCAATGGTAACAATTGCTGCGTTGTTGGTTAAGTTTAAATTTCTGGAAACAATGGTTTGCAAATTATTAATAATTTGTGCAGATGTAACAATGGGGTCAATGCTGTTCCATGGCGATGCGCCGTGAGCACCCAATCCGTTTACAATAATTTTCATGTCAGATACTGCTGCCATAAACCCTGCGGGTCTATATCCAATTTGTCCTGCCGGTAATTCCGCAGCTACATGCAAACCAAACACAACGTCTACATGTGGGTTTTCCATCACACCTTCTTTCACCAACAATTGTGCACCACCTTCTTCACCCACTGGAGAACCCTCTTCTGCCGGTTGAAATATAAACTTAATCGTACCTCTTAAATCTTTTTTCATGCCTGCAAATACTTCTGCCGCTCCCATTAAAATAGCAGTATGTGCATCATGTCCGCAGGCATGCATAACACCTGTTTCATTGCCATTGTATGTCGTTTTCGCTTTTGATGCAAAAGGAATATTTACTCTTTCAGTTATTGGAAGTGCATCTATATCTGCACGCAGTGCAATTACCGGCCCGGGTAAACCACCTTTTAAAATGCCAATTACGCCTGTTTTTGCAGCACCTGTTTTAACTTCTAATCCTAAAGCAGTAAGGTGTTTAGCTATAATCTCACCTGTACGAAATTCTCGGTTGCCAAGCTCTGGATGTTCATGAAAATCTCTACGCCAATTAATGACTTGTTGCTCTATTTTAGCAGCAGCAGTAATTGCTTTTGTTTGTAAGTTCTCTTTTTGTGCGTATGCATTTGCACAGAATAGGAGGGAAAGAATTGGTAGGATTTTTTTCATGTTGTATAGTTACGTATAAATCTTAAATCTTTTGTAAATGTCTTTAGTCTTTAATCTTTTGTCTTGTATCTAATATCTTGTGTCTTGGCTCCCTAATCAATATCATATCTATCTACTCTCTCAATCCCGGGAAGCACCAATAAGGCTTCTACTAAATTCTCCAACTCATCTTTATCGTGCACAAATACTTTTACATTGCCTTCAAATATTCCTTCTTTTGCCTCAATCGTCATGGCAGAAATATTTACTTTAAGCTCACCACTTATAAGGTTTGTAATTTTATGAATAACGCCCACATCATCGAGCCCAATAATTTTTAAACCTGTAAGAAAAGATATTTCTTTGTTTTTTGCCCACTTTGTTTTTACAACTCTGTGCCCATAATTAGCCATTAAACGAGTAGCATTTGGACAGTTAGTTCTGTGAATTTTTAAACCTTCGCCGGTGGTTACAAAACCAAACACATCATCGCCGGGTATTGGCTTGCAACAGTTGGCAAGCGTGTACATTATTTTATCGCTGCTTTCGCCAAAAATAATAAGCTCAGCATCTTTTTTATTTGGGGTTTTGTATTCAGGATCGTAAGCAGGTTTATCTTCAATAATTTTTATAGGCTTCGGTGCAACAATTTTATCACCATGTACGGTAAAATCTTTTAGCTCTTTTAAATCTATTTTTTTAGTAGCAATTTCATACTGCAGATCGAGCGTGCTTTGTATCTTATAAAACTGACAAAGCTCTTCCATATTTGTTACGCTCATGGCAGCACCAATAGCCTCCAGCTTGCGTTGCAAAGTATATTTTCCATCTTCAGCAATGGCACGTTTCTCTTCTTTGAGTGTATCTTTTATTTTAGCTTTTGCCTTGCTGGTAACAACAAAGTTTAACCATTCAGGGTTGGGCTTTTGCTTGGCACTTGTAATAATTTCTATCTGGTCCCCACTCTTTAATTTATAACTGATGGGTACCAATTTGTGGTTCACTTTTGCACCAATACATTTGCTGCCTACTGCTGTGTGCACACCAAATGCAAAGTCAAGCGCCGTCGCACCAATTGGTAGCATTTTTACATCGCCCTTTGGCGTATAAACATAAATTTCTTCTGCCAGAAAAGAAGTTTTAAAGTCCTGCAAAAAGTCAATTGATTCACTATCGTTGTTGGCAAGACTTTCCCGAATTTGTTGAAACCATTGGTCAAACCTGCTTTCTTCATTTGTTCCTTCTTTGTATTTCCAGTGCGCTGCCAAACCTTTCTCTGCAATTTCATTCATTCGCTTGGTACGAATTTGAACTTCTACCCACTTACCCTGCGGACCCATTACCGTTGTATGCAAAGCTTCGTAGCCGTTACTTTTTGGATTACTAAGCCAGTCTCTAAGCCTCTCGGGGCTTGGTGTGTAGGCATCCGTAATAATGCTGTACACTTTCCAGCATTCTTCTTTTTCTTTTGCAGGTGGTGCATTTACTAAAATGCGGATGGCAAACAAATCATACACTTCTTCAAAAGCGACACCCTTCTTTTTTATTTTACTCCAAATACTGTGTATGCTTTTTGGTCTACCATAAATTTCAAAATCAAAACCTGTGTTATCTAGTTTATCTTTTAATGGTTTTATAAAATCGTTAATGTATTTGGTACGTTCCTTTTTTGAATCCTGGAGTTTCTGTGCAATAAACTTAAATGTGTCAGGCTCCATGTATTTCATGGAGAGGTCTTCCATTTCTGTCTTTATGCTGTACAAACCCATACGATGTGCAAGCGGTGCGTATACGTAAACAGTTTCTGATGAAATTTTTAACTGCTTCTCCCGCTTCATGCTGTCCATGGTTCGCATGTTGTGTAAGCGGTCAGCAAGTTTTATCAATATTACCCGTGGATCATCTGTAAGCGTAAGTAATATCTTCTTAAAGTTCTCTGCCTGTTGAGATGAGTTGCTGTCCATTACAGACGAAATCTTTGTAAGCCCATCAACAATCTTTGTTATTTCAGAGCCAAATTCACGGGTAACATCCTGTAGCGTAATATCAGTATCTTCCACCGTATCATGCAACAATGCACAAATGGTGCTACGCACACCAAGCCCAATTTCTTCCACACAAATCATGGCAACAGCAAGCGGATGTAAAATGTACGGCTCACCACTTTTACGACGCATTGTTTTATGCGCTTCGGCAGCCATTTCAAAAGCATTGCGAAGCAGCATTTTATCGCCTGGCTTCAATTTAGTTTTAAGCACCCGCAGCAATGCACGGTATTCACGCAGTATCAGTTTTTTCTCATCTTCTTCGCCAAGTGTGTAAGGCGTTGCAATATTTTCTATAGTCACATCCATTCATTACGAATTTACTGCAAAACATTTAGAAAAAGAAAAGTTGGGGGCTGTGTGCGGCAAAGCTCTATTGGGCTTGTGTTCCCGCTTTACGTTACAAGTCCTCGCCCTCGTTCCTCGGGCTGTGGGCTTTCCACTACAATCGGGCAGCCTTTCATCAGTTTATCTTTTTTCAACAATACAAGTTAGTGTGTAAGTTATTTACCGCAGAGAAGCTAAGGTTAAAGAGTTTTCGCTAAGAAAATATTACAACTCTGCGTAACCTCCCTTTTCTCCTTTCTCTGCGGTGAACTTCAAATAAATGAGTATATTAGATCTATGGAAAGGTACCTCCTTCATATAAACCAACCCTGCACGCAAAACTGGGAAAGCATGACAACCGCTGAGCAGGGAAAGTTTTGCAACCAATGCAACAAAACAGTTTTTGATTTTACTACTGCTACAGATGCCGAAATAGTAAAACATATTGAAGCTATGAAAGGTGAAATGTTTTGTGGCAGGTTTGAAGAAAACCAACTGGACAGGTGGATTGAAAGAAGTGATATTAAAACAAGCAACCCAAGGTTATATAAATTTCTAATAAGCTTAATGCTGCTAGGTTCGGCACAGGCTGCAAATGCACAGGCAGCTCCGGCTCAGGAAAAAGTGGCTACGCAAAGAAGATTGGATAGTTTGTTGAATTTGGAGAGTACGAAGGCGGAAATGGGTGAGATGGTTTGTGATACTGTTAAAGCTAAAGGAATATTGGTCCAAGATTACAAACCTGTTTTTATGGGGATGGTATCGAGTTTATCTCCAAAAACAGAACCGCTTGTTATTGTTGATGGGCTAGCATTAAAAAGAGGAGCTATAAGTCAATTAGACCCCAAAAAAATAAAAACTCTTACGGTTTTAAATGCTGAAAGTCAAGGGTTGTTTGGTCCTGAAGGAGTTAATGGAGTAATAGTAATAAGATCGAGTTATACAAAAAAGCAGCTAAGAAAAATGTTGTAATTCCTTTAGTAAATGGGTGTTTAATAATTTTTAAACTTTTGCCTCCTCATTATACATAATTCCCCTAAATTTGCACCTCATTTGCGGATATGGCGAAATTGGCAGACGCACTAGACTTAGGATCTAGCGCCGCAAGGCATGTAGGTTCGACCCCTATTATCCGCACATATTAACTTCCTTCCGCACAATCGGGAGGATTTTTTTTACTATCCCGCCAATGGCGGAACAAAAAAACAATAAAATGGCAACAGTAGAAAGAGGTAACATTGGTTTATTAAACGACAAGCTTACAGTAAAACTTAACAAAGAAGATTACCTGCCTTCGTTTGAAAAAAAGTTGAAAGAATATAGTAAGACTGCAAACATTCCGGGTTTTCGTAAAGGAATGGTACCTGCGGGAATGATCAAGAAAATGTATGGCGCAGGTTTGTTTCAAGATGAGGTATTGCGGACGATTGAAAAAGAATTGTACACGTATCTTGATAAAGAAAGACCAGATATTTTTGCACAACCACTTCCATTAGAAAATGAGTTGCAGAAACTGGATATGAACAATCCTGGTGAGTTTGATTTTTCTTTTGAAATAGGTTTAAAGCCCGCTTTTACACTAAGTGATGTGAGTAAGGCAACATTTACCCGCCACACAGTGGAAGTGACTGATGATATGGTTTCGGAAGAAATTACCCGCATGCAATTAAAGGCCGGTAAAATGCAGGAGAAAGAAGTGATAGACAATGAAGAGGATGTTGTGAATGTTTTATTTACAGAATCTGACGAAAACAGCATCGAAATAGAAAACGGTATTGTAAAAGAGAATTCTGTAATTGTAAAATATTTTAACCCAAAAATGCAAAAGCAATTGATGGGTAAAAAAGTAGGAGACAGTTTTGTATTTCAGTTGGAGAGCACATTTGAAGGAGATAAGTTGGAAATGATGTTGCAGGATCTTGGATTTGAGAAGAATGATGCAGAGGCTGCAAAAAAATATTTTAAGCTGGAAATAAAAACGATTGGACTTGTTGAGAAAAGAGAAATGAATGAGGAGTTTTTTAATGAAGTTTATCCTGCTAAAGAAATTAAAACAGAAGAAGCTTTAAGAACAGCTTTAAAAGATGAGTTAGAAAAATACTGGGGCGCTCAAAGCCGCAACCAATTACACGACCAGCTTTACCACAATTTGCTGGAGCAAACGAAGATGGAATTTCCAAGAGAGTTTCTTACTCGTTGGTTAAAAACCGGCGGCGATAAACAAAGAACACAAGAAGAGGCAGAAGCAGAATATCCAACTTTTGAAAACCAGTTAAAATGGACTTTGATAAGCGATACAATTATTAAAGAAAACAAACTTAATGTAAGCGAAGAAGAATTGCGTACAAGTTTAAAAGAAGAAATTAGCCGTTATTTTGGCAACATGAATATGGGCGAAGATATGAGCTGGTTAGAAAGCTATATTGACCGTATGATGAAAGATGAAAAGCAGATAGATGCCACCTATCGCCGCTTAGTAACAGAAAAATTATTTGGTTGGGCAGAGTCGCAAGCTAAGCCTACAGAAAAAACTGTAACATCTGATGAGTTGGTTGCAATGCAACATAATCACCAACATTAATATTTAATAGAACTAGATAGAAATCCTCTCGTGAAAACGGGAGGATTTTTTTGTGAAAGAACATGATTGCAATCTTTAAATTGTTATAAATTATTAGGATAGAATTTACCATTTTTGGCGATTAATTAGCCCCTTTGTAAAGTTTTGTTAACGCAGTAACTTTTAGAATTCAATAACGTTTCATATTTTATATCGGTTATATATTTGAGTAATCAATTAAAACTAATCATCATGAAAAAAGTACTACTTTCTCTCAGCATTATTGTAGCAGGTTACGCAGCAAATGCGCAAGACCTCGCTCCCGATCAAAATCCAAATTACAAAGTTAGTATGGAGAAATATCAAGCCCTACCAGCTATACAAACTTCTATGAACACTACTGTTCAGGATACTTACAAAGCCTACGACTGGAGTACTGCAAAAGCAGAGCGTAAAGCCGAAAGAAGAAATTTCCGTAGAGAAAGGGCATTGTTTAACAGTTACAATAATAGTTGGAATAACAACAACTGGAACAATGGTTGGAATAACAACAATTATAACAATGGATGGAATAATAACAGATGGAATAACAATTGGAGTCCGTTCTTCTTTAGATGGTAATAAACGCACTCTTTAAAGTAAATTAATAAATCTAAAAAAATACAATTATGAAACAAATATTTACATTATTTACACTCAGCGCATTTTTGGTTCTTGCATCATGCAGCCATAAAGTTTCTAGAATAGATCCTGCTGAAACGCCCGACATCAATGGTAGCTGGAACAATACTGACAGCCGCCTTACAGCTGAAGCTATGATAAACCAATCTATGACCGACAAATGGTTGAGCGAATACGTACAAGCAAAAGGAAAAAAGCCTGTGGTTATAGTTGGTATGGTTACCAATAAAAGCCATGAGCACATAGAAGCAGAAACCTTTATGGCAGATCTTGAAAAGTCTTTCATTACTACATCTAAAGTTGGGCTTGTACAAAGCGGTAAAAAGCGGGAAGAAATGCGTTCAGAAAAAGCGGACCAGCAAACAAATGCAACCGTAAGTACAATGAAAAAATTTGGGCTTGAAAAAGGTGCTGATTATATTTTACAGGGCTCCATCAATTCAATTGTAGATTCTTACAAAAGAAAGAAAACGGTTACCTATCAGATAAATCTTGAGCTTACAGATATTCAAACAAACGAGGTTGTTTGGATAGGTGATAAAAAAATAGCCAAGTACGTTAAAAATTAATTTACAACATCAGTCCTTCTTTTTTCTCTTAAAACATTACTGATGAAAACGACTATAAAACGGGCATGGGCAGCATGGCTGTTGCTGCCCTTTCTTTTTAGCTGCGCCACTTACAATAAATCGATGAGCGATTATTATGCAAATGTAAAAGGGCATAATTACGACAAGGCTTTGCGCAGTTTAGAAAAAAATAAGCTTATCCAAAAAAATAGAAATGCACTCCTGTATAATATGGAAAAGGGCAAATTATATTTTTTAAAGAATGATGCTCAAAAAAGCAATTTGTATTTCAATCGTGCGGATGGTATGATTGAAAATAATCGCAAATCATTTGGCGATATTGCAGCTGCAAATTTTTTAAATCCAATGCAACAGGCTTACCGTGGCGAAGATTTTGAGCAGTTTATGGTTCATTATTACAAAGCCTTAAATTATGCATCGCTTGGGCAAACAGAAGATGCTGTTGTTGAAGCCCGAAGAATTACTTTAGCTTCCAACGGGCAAGCTGATAAATTTCGTAACAAAGAAAACCGCTACAATAAAGATGCATTTGCGTTAAACCTGCAGGGCATGATTTACGAAATGGCTGGTGATGTAAACAATGCTTTTATTGCATACAGAAATGCAGCGGATGTTTATTTGAAAGCTAGCAACGACTACTATGGTGTAAAAATGCCTCAACAACTACAAAGTGATTTATTGCGCACAGCAACAGCTATGGGCTTTACCGGCGAAGGGCAACGCTATGAAAAGCTTTTTAATGTGGGGTATACAGAAAAAAATACTGCTACGAGTGAACTTGTTCTTTTCTTGGAAGAGGGGCAAGCTCCAATAAAAGAAGAAAAGAATTTTTTATTAACTGCGGGATCTAACGGTATCAACAGCTTTAATTATATTGATGCAAATGGATTGCAATCGAACTTTAATTTTAATGCAGGGGCTTATGGCATTACAGAAAACAAACTTACATCGTTAAGGGCTTTTCGATTGGCAATACCTACCTATAAAGTACAGTATTTACAACCTGCAGGTATATCCATAACGAACAATACAGTCAGCTTTACGCCACAACTAGCACAAAACTTAAATAGTATAGCAACTAATATTTTGCAGGAGCGTTTTGTTACAGAAATGGCCAATGCATTAGCAAGGCAGCTAACGAAAAAGTTGGTAGAAAAAGGTACAAGATCAATTGCAGAAAGCATTGCTAAAAATGCCAGAAAAAATAATTCGTCGGATACGACTTCAGAAGGGAAAGAAAAACAAAAAAAAGCAAATGAACAGCGAGCAGAAGTTGCTGGCGAGGTAGCAGGTTTTGTAGTAAATATGTTTAATACTGCTTCAGAAAAAGCTGATACCCGTAATTGGCAGAGCCTTCCAGCGTTTATTAGCTATGTACGAATACCTTTATTTGAAGGAGAAAATACGATTAGTGTTTCTTACAATGGGCAACCCCTCACCTTAAAAGTAATAGGCAAACCAGGTTTGCAAATGCAGAGTGTAGTGCTTAATTAAATAAATAGATTTACTTCTTTATTCGTAAGAAGATTACTGCATATTTAGAATTATTTCCGTTGTTTTACCAGACCTTTATTTCTTAAACATCGTAAGTGTATTTAAATATTTTAGTTCTTATGCCGATTCTTATTTTCTTTTTACTCCACTGGTTCCTTTCTCTTTTTTGTCAGACCTTTTTCCTGCACAGATACGCCTCTCATAAAATGTTTAGCATGAACAAATTTTGGGAACGTTTTTTTTATGGCTTTACTGTATTGGTGCAGGGGTCTTCATTTTTAAATCCTCGTGCGTACGCCATAATGCACCGTATGCACCATGCATACAGCGATACTGAGAAGGATCCACATTCCCCTCATTTTTTTAAAGATGTGTGGGAAATGACAATTCATACAAAAGACATTTATATAAACTACGCAAAGTATAATGTAGAACCTGATAAAGCATTTAGAGGTAATTATCCTGAGTGGAAATTTCTTGACAGGATAAGTAATATGTGGGGTGTAAGAATTGGTTTTGGAGTTTTATACTTCTTGTTTTATTTTCAGTTTGCTACATCTTGGTGGATGTTTGCCCTGTTACCCATTCATTTTTTTATGGGACCAATACATGGCGCAATTGTTAACTGGTGTGGGCATAAATATGGCTATAGCAATTTTGATAACAACGATAAAAGTAAAAACTCTTTACCGCTCGATTTTTTATTGATGGGTGAACTGTTTCAGAACAATCACCATAAAAGCCCAAACAGCATCAACTTTGCAAAAAAATGGTTTGAGTTCGACCCTACTTATCCAGTGATATTATTCTTAAATAAACTTCGTGTAATAAAAATAAGAAGGGAAATATAAAACTGTATTAGTCTTTTAAGCCAACACTTTATATCTTCATAATGCCCATCTGGAAAACATCAGATGGGTTTTACATTTTAAGATAAATATAATGCTGAAGTTAATTTTTGCGATTATTTTGATTCTTTTTTCATTGTTGGTTTTATTACCTGCACCGGCAAATATATTGTGGTTGGTTACAGTAGCTATTACTAATTTTCCATACGTGCCAATTTTGCTTGCTGCCTTATCTTTTTATTTTGGTACGAAGGCGGCAAAGTATCCATGGCCCATTATGCTTTTAAGCATTGTTGCGTTTATTATTTACACATTACCAATAATTGCTGCTTATAAACAAAGCAGGCAAGTGCCGTTGGGAATGAAAAGTATTTTCCCTGTTAGAAGTGAAGGTAGCTTACCACAAGTATTTACTTTCACAAAAATGTTTAGTACAAATGAAAATGTTTTGTACAAATCATTCACTTATAAAAAAGTAGATGGTAAAGATTTGGTATTGGATTTTTATCCATCATCTACCAAAAAAGTAGCACCCATCGTAATTGTTATCCATGGCGGATCGTGGCGCAGCGGCGATAGCAAACAGTTGCCCGAATTAAATAGCTATTTGTCATTGAAAGGCTTTAATGTAGCTGCAATAAATTATAGGCTTGCACCAGTATACAAAGCACCTGCACCGGTTGAAGATACTAGAGCTGTAATTAATTATTTGATGACACACGCTACTGAATTGAATATTGATACAGCTAAGATTGTTTTACTTGGTCGCTCCGCCGGCGCACAAATAGCGTTGAATGCCGCTTATGATTTTCATAATCCAAATATAAAAGGCGTGGTAAGTTTTTATGGTCCCGCAGATATGGTTTGGGGCGGACAGATAAAAGTGAGTAAACTTGTTTTAAATACAGATCTTATTTACGATAATTATTTTGGTGGTAGTTATAAAGAAGTTCCCAATAAATTCGTTGAAAGTTCAGGGCTTGAAAGTGCGGATTCGTCTTCACCCCCAACATTAATTATTCATGGCACTATAGACCCACTTGTTTCTTTCAACCATGGGCTGCATTTGCAGAAAAAATTGAATACTCTAAAAGTACCCAATTACTTTTTACAACTTCCATTTGCTACGCATGGTTGCGATTATAGTTTGAAAGGCCCGGCGGGACAGGTTTGTACTTATGCTGTGGAGCGGTTTGTAAAGTCCATTACGGAAAGATAGAACCCACTAAAAAAGCCACCTTTCGGTAGCTTTTTCTATTTTTTTAAAGTTTTATTTCATCCTGTCCATCATCAAAAAACCTAAACTCAGTGAGTGTGTAATTTGAGTTGGAAACCACCTTTACTTTTTGTTTGTACTTCCAGCTCCATTTCATGCGTCGGCTCGGGAAACCGCAGGTTAGGTAAGTATACACAATTGGGTGAACCTGTATTGTAAGTGCTTTATGTTTTTGAGAAATAAGGTAATTGAGGTTTTTAGCTATTTCGTCTTCTAAAATTAATGCAGATGAAATTTTACCGGTACCATTGCAACTAGGGCAAACTTCACTTGTGTTTATATTCATTTCCGGCTTCATGCGTTGGCGGGTTACCTGCATAAGTCCAAATTTAGATATAGGTAATACCGCATGTTTTGCTCTGTCGTGCAGCATAAAACCTTCCATTTCGTCAGAAAGTTTTTTCTTGTTTTCGAGCAGTTTCATATCTATGAAATCAATAACTATAATGCCACCAAGATCTCTTAAACGAAGTTGTCTGGCTATTTCGGCAGCCGCTTCCAAATTCGTTTCAAATGCATTTTGTTCCTGGTTGTTGCTCACACTTTTGTAACCACTGTTTACATCTATTACGTGCAAAGCTTCTGTATGTTCTATTATTAGGTAAGCTCCACTTGGAAGGTTTACTGTTCTACCAAAAGCTGCTTTTACCTGTTTTGTAATACCGTATTGATCAAAAATTGGAAGACTGCTGTTATAATGGGCTATTATATCTGCCTTTTGGGGTGCAATACGCTGTATATAATTTTTTGTGTCAGCAAAAATTGCTTTGTCGTTTACAATGATTTTATTAAAATCTTCGTTTAACAAATCCCGCAACATGCTGTTTGTTTTACCTTGCTCGCTTAATATTTTTTGCGGTGGTACTGCACCTCTTAATGTTTTTTGAATACCTTTCCATGTAGATTCAAGTGCTAAAAGATCTTCATGTAATTCAGCCGCAGGCATTCCTTCAGCAGCAGTACGCACAATAACCCCAAGGTTAAATGGCTTTATAGCTTCAATTATTTTTTGAAGACGCCTACGTTCATCTGACGAATGTATTTTGCGGGAAACTGCAACAATATTTGTAAAAGGAGTAACAACAACATACCTGCCAGGTAAAGAAATTTCGCAGGTGAGTCTTGGTCCTTTTTGTGCAATAGGCTCTTTAAGTATTTGAACAAGCACGTTTGGTTTGCCATTCATTACTTCCGTTATCTTACCTGTTTTTATAATCTCAGGTTCTACTTTAAACTTACTAAAATCAAATCCTTTTTCGTCGTGCGCATTAATTGCAAGATCAGTAAATTTAAGTAGTGAACGTACGTAAGGGCTAAGATCGGTATAGTGGAGAAAAGCGTCTTTTTCAAAACCAACATCAACAAATGCGGCATTAAGACCGGGAATTAATTTTTTGACTCTACCAAGGTAAATATCACCTGCAGCAAAACTGGCATCAGCAAGCTGGTTGTGCAGTTCCACAAGGATTTTGTCTTCGAGCAGGGCGATTTCCGTTCCCTGTTCAGAAGTGTTAATAATGAGCTCTTTTGTCAATGTGTAAAAGTTTTCAAGATCTTACACGCTTAAGACATTTATTAAACAGCATCAACTTTTGCTGTATATTTTAAGATAGCCGTTATATTGTTACAAGTAATTTGTACAATCGTTGGAGGTCTCAAAAAATATTACTGAAAGTAAAATATAAACTACACTGAACAACAGCTTAAATGCCGTTATTCAGTGTACACATAGTTTATACGGAACAAAGTTCCGCTGCCAATCACAGAAAGAAATTACTTCTTCTTATGACGGTTTTTTCTTAAACGTTTTTTACGCTTGTGAGTAGCTATTTTATGACGTTTTCTCTTTTTACCACAAGGCATAATTGATCTTTTTTGTGTTTAATAAATAATTTTTAAATAAATATATTG
>JANOTH010000378.1:0-2978 GCA_031416275.1 Ferruginibacter sp.
ACCCAAATGTAAATGGTTTTCTCACACAGGAGGGGAATATCCGGGGATTTGAAAATATAAAACCGCCTGTAAGGTTGCAGCTTTCCCCATATTTTTCGAGCTATTATAACATAAACGGCAATGCCGGCGTCAATGAAAAAAAATCTGAAGTATTATTTAACGGAGGGATGGATGTAAAGTATGGGATTAACCAGGCTTTTACTTTAGATATGACGTTGATACCGGATTTTGGGCAGGTGCAGACAGATAATCTTACGCTAAACCTCACACCGTTTGAGCAACGCTTTTCTGAGAACCGTGCATTTTTTACAGAAGGAACAGAACTCTTTAATAAAGGAGATTTATTTTACAGCAGAAGAATTGGCGGGCAGCCCATTCATTTTGGTGATGTATATCGCACAACTTCTCCTACTGAAAAAGTTATTAAAAACCCCGGGCAGAGCAAATTAATAAATGCTACCAAGATAAGTGGCCGTACACAAAAAGGTTTGGGTATAGGTATTTTAAATTCTATTACAAAACCTCAACATGCAGTTGTAGAAGATGCAGATAAGACTACCCGAAAATTTGAAACAGATCCACTAACTAATTACAACGTGTTGGTGTTGGATCAAACGCTTAAGCATAACAGCAGTATATCTTTTGTAAATACTAGTGTGCTGCGAAGCGGCAAAGATTACGATGCAGATGTAGCTGCAGGGCTGTTTAATTTTAATGATAAAACCAATACCTATAACCTAAGAGGGCAGATAAGCATCAGCAATATTGTTGCAAATAGAGCTATCACAACAGGTTATTCACACAGCCTTTCTTTTGGTAAAACCAGTGGCAGGTTTAATTTTAGAGTTTTTCAGGAGCTAACCAACGCCAAATTTGACAAAAGCGATTTAGGGTATTTTACAAATAACAATGAATTTGAGCATGGAGGTTTTGTTGGTTATAATTGGAATAAGCCCAAAGGTTGGTACAATAATATCAATATGAATTTTAATGGTGGGTATTCTCGCCTGGTAACGCCAATAGATTTTTTAAAGCGTAAAGAATTTATGTACCAGACAGGGCGGATCAATTATAATTTTAATGCCCAGACAAAAAAACTTTGGCAACTCGGTTTAGGCACAAACTATCGCTTTGCAGATAATGATTTTTATGAGCCAAGAGTTTTTGGCAGAGTTGTAAAAAACAAAGGTCGGGGAGGTATTTACACCTACTTACAAAGCAACGATGCAAAAAAATTATCATGGAGTCTAAACGCATCTACCCGTTATGGCGGCAACTTTAATCGCAAATCATTTAATTATGGAGTAGGTGGCAAAATACGTTTCAGCAGCAAATTCTCCATTGAAGAAAATATAGATGTAGAGAACAACAAAAACGAATCAGGCTGGGCAAACACTGTTTACACAGGAAATGTTGCAAACGATACTATCATTTTCTCCCGCAGAAACATCAACAATGTTGAAAATATTTTAAACCTTAAATACAACTTCAATAATAAAATGGGACTCACTTTGAGAGCAAGGCACTCATTTGCAAAAGTAAATCCACAACAGTTTTATCAATTGGATATTAATGGAAATTTAAATACACCTGATAGACCATTTACGAAAAATGTAAATCAGAACTTTAATTTCCTTGCGGCAGATATGTTGTATAACTGGCAGTTTACTCAAGGCAGCTTTATTACACTAGCATGGAAAAACATTGGACAAAATTTCAGCAGATCATTTGAAAAGAACTATTTTAAAAATGCACAGAGTATTATAGCAGGTAACCAGTTTACCAGTTTTTCTTTGAGGGTGATTTACTTTTTGGATTATGCTAGCTTTAGAAGTAAAATCAAAGACAAATCTTAATGAGTTTTATATAGGCAAGTTTTAAATCCTATGGCTAATTTGGGTGGTTGTAGATGAGCTATGATCGATAACCTGAAATAGCTCATCAGCATTTAGGCAATACATATTTAACATTATAACAATACACTCTTTCATCTTTCGCCTTGCCGTCTGGCATAAATTCCGTACTTTTGCGCACTTAAAAACCGTCCCGCCTAATATCGGTACCAATAAAAAATTTAAATGAATATTCGCAACATCGCAATTATTGCACACGTAGATCACGGTAAAACAACGTTGGTAGATAAGATTCTTCACTCTACTAAAGTATTCAGAGACAATCAGGATACTGGCGATTTAATAATGGACAGCAACGATCTTGAAAGAGAGCGTGGTATTACTATTTTTAGTAAAAATGCCGCTGTAGTTTACAAAGATTATAAAATAAATGTTATTGATACCCCAGGTCACAGTGACTTTGGTGGAGAGGTTGAGCGTGTACTTAAAATGGCTGATGGAGTGGTTTTGCTGGTAGATGCCTTTGAAGGGCCAATGCCGCAAACACGATTCGTACTACAAAAAGCTTTGGCATTGGGTTTAAAGCCAATGGTAGTTATTAATAAAGTAGATAAGCCAAACTGCCGTCCTGACGAAGTGCACGATGCAGTTTTTGAATTATTCTTCAACCTCGATGCAACTGAAGCTCAGCTTGATTTCCCTACTTTTTATGGTTCAGGGAAAAACGGTTGGTTCAACGATTCATTAACCGAGATTGACAACATTTTCCCTTTATTGGATGGTGTTATTAAATATGTACCTGAGCCTAAAGTAAACGAAGGTCCGTTACAAATGCAAATCACTTCTCTGGATTACTCATCTTTCCTTGGCCGTATAGCGGTAGGTAAAGTTGCCCGTGGTGTTATTAAAGAAAGCCAGCAAATAGCATTGATGCAGGCCGATGGCAGCATTAAGAAAATGAAAATTAAAGAGCTCTATGTTTTTGAAGGCATGGGCAAAAAGAAAGTAGCAGAAGTAATAGCTGGAGATATATGTGCGGTAGTTGGTTTAGAAGAATTCAACATTGGCGATACCATTGCAGATGTTGAAAACCCTGAAGCATTGCCGTTAATTAGTGTTGATGAG
>JANOTH010000379.1:0-2381 GCA_031416275.1 Ferruginibacter sp.
GCGCCGCCACCGCCTGAGCCACCAGCTCCGGCTGTTGCATTCACTGCATTTCCTCCATTACCAGTTGAACCTGCGCCTCCCCCACCTGCACCTCCCCGAGTGCCTGAAACACCGGACGAACCTGCGCCGCCATTAAAATCATAGCCAATACCTCCTGCACCAGCGGTTCCAGATGGACCGCTGTTACCACCTGCACCACCTACTGCAACCACAACACCGTTAAATGATGATGATCCGCCTGCAGCACCTGCACCGGTTCCGCCAATACCACCCGCACCAACAATATAATTATAGGTAGTTCCCGGAACTACCGTTAATACTGATTTTGAGTAACTTCCACCTCCGCCCCCACCTGCACCCCCTGTTGCCAAAATTGCAATACCACCACCAGCACCACCAGCTCCCCAACTTTCAACAAATACAGAAGTCACACCTGCAGGGCAAGTCCAAGTACCGGATGTTGTAAATGTTTCAACAGTTTGGGCTGAGGTACAAAAAGATAAAAAAGTAATAACTACAACAAATAATGCTTGTAATAGGCTTTGGGGTAACATTCCTTTCATAATTGACAAATCAATTTTAATAAACTTTATGAAGCTTGGCTTTTTAGAAATAATTTTTTTATTAAAAAAAAGCTGCCTTGTTTATATTTTTTAACTCTAGTAAATCAACGAAGTATAATTCCGAAGACTTTAAAGTGCGTTAGTTTGGTTTGGTTTTGGCCTTATGCACACGCACATTCCTCTTAAAACGATTTACCTCCAAGATTTATTGTATACAATTCTAAAAAAAATTAGAAAAACCCCTACATCAATTAATATTCTAATTAACTGAGGCTGACGTATTAATTATGTGTTGAGGCAAGGCGAGATTATGAGAAGGATTTTATAAATATTCTTTTTTGAAAGGATGTAATTGGTCAGGAAACTAAAAAAACATTGGAAATCAATAGATTACATCCATTAAAGTATAGACGGAAAATTACATGGTAAGTATACGTTTAAAATTTTTATGACCCACTGTCGAAATCTAAAGTAGTTACGAAATGCACTTTTTGTAAAATAATTTTTTAAAGATTACAAAATAAACATTCTGAGCGCACGTTAAGGAACAGAATTTCTTCTACACCTAATAAAAGCGTTCTTACATGAAAAACCTTATTACTTTCTTATCTGTAATCTTACTTGCAACTAATTTTGCATTGGGCCAAGCAGCATCTGTTCCTATTCAAAGTATAACTACGGTATCTCTATCTAATGCCACAGCGGCGAATATTTTAAATGGTTCTTATACCCCTTTAACCTACAATGGTCCTGCGATACAAAATATTCCTGACAGTATCATGAAAGGATTAATTACGCAAATTAATCCGGATTCTATAAGGGCATACTTCTTAAAACTTGGCACTTTTTATAACAGAAATTCTGGGAATCAAACACCTGCCGACCCAACACAGGGTATTACAGCATCAGTAAATTGGGTAAACTCAAAGTTTCAGGAATTTAGTGCGGCTAATTCGAATAGGTTAGTTGTTTCAGACCTAAACTTTACAATTCCTGTCACAACAGGTACATGCAGTAAATCAACCCATAAAGAGCCAATTGCCATTATACCAGGGAACAGTACCGTAGATAAATCAATCCTTGTATTTACAGCACATATAGACAGCAGAGGAAGCACATCGTGCACACCGTCAACCACTGAAGCAAAAGGTATGGAGGATAATGCTACCGGTGTAGCTGCATTAATGGAATTAGCAAGAATAATGAGCAAGTATAGTTACAAGCGTAGTATTGTATTTATCATGACTACGCTAGAGGAACAATCGCTAGGTGGAGCAGTTGCATTTGTAAAATACTGCCAAAATAATGCTATCAGCGTGCGGGCTAATATAAATAATGACCAAATGGGAACAATGATTTGCCTAACGCCCGCAAGTCAACCTGGTTGTACCGCAAACAACACCTTTGACACAACAAATATTAGAATTTTTTCTAGCCAAAATCCTGGTAAAGCATACGCAAAGCAATGGGCTAGATATATAAAATTGGCTTATAAGGACAAAGCGCTACCAACTGCAACGGTGCCGATGACGATTAATTTAATGAATACTCTGGATAGAAACGGCAGAGGTGGCGATCATATGGCTTTTGATACCGCAGGTTTTCCCGCAGTGAGATTAATGTGTGCCAATGAAGCCGGTGATGGCTCCACAGGATCACGTATTCATACCAGTTTAGATTTAGGAGGAAAGGATAACAACAGTGATGGAATAATAGACAGTTTTTATGTAGGCTTTAATTATATGCAACGCAATGCAATGATTGATGGCTTAGCAATGGCACTTGCGGCTGATGCGCAAACGCCCCCGACTTATACTG